>CAJBVC010000092.1 GCA_903958915.1 uncultured beta proteobacterium | reverse complement strand
GACCATCAGTTCGCTGTTGCAGGAGGGTGGCTACCGCACCTACGCGGTAGGCAAGTGGCACGTGGGCAAGGAGCCCCACAACCTGCCTAATGCGCGCGGGTTCGACCGGTCGCTGGTGCAGGGTGACAGTGGTTCCGACAATTGGGAAACGGCGCAGCGTTACATGGCCCTGACCGACAAGGTCTACTGGTTTGAAGACGGCAGGGAGGCCGTCATGCCCAAAGAGTTCTATTCCTCCGAGTTCTACGTCAACAAGACCATTGACTATCTGCGGATGGATGCCAAGTCGGACAAGCCGTTCTATACCTACCTGGCATTTCAGGCCAACCACATTCCGGTGCAGGCACCGCGTGCATTCATCGACAAATACAAGGGTGTCTACAAGGATGGCTGGACCGCTTTGCGCGCGGCCCGGCGCGATCGGGCAGCGGCACTGGGATTGGTGCCCAAAGATACGCCGATGGTCAGTATGTCGACCACGACCGACTGGTCGGCTTTGACGCCCGAACAGCAGCGCTACGACGCCCGGCGCATGGAGGTCTATGCCGCCATGGCCGAGGCGATGGACTTTCATGTAGGCCGGCTTATCGCCTACCTCAAGGAGTCAGGTCAGTTTGACAACACGGTGTTCGTGTTCCTGTCCGACAATGGTGCCGAGGCGTCTGACCCGTATGCCATCCTGAGTGCGAAGCTGTGGCTGGCCATGGACTATTCGCGGGACTTTGGCAAACTCGGTGCCAAGGGCGGCTACGCCACGATTGGCCCAAGCTGGGCCAGTGCCGTGGCCTCTCCCCTGGCAACCTACAAGTTCTATTCCGGCGAGGGCGGCGTGCGCACGCCGCTCATCATCTCCGGCGTGCCTGGGGTGCAGGGCGGTGCCATCCATTCACGCTTTGCCCATGTGAAAGACATTGCACCGACCCTGCTGGATTTGGCGCAGGTGGCTCAACCAGGCAGCACGTTCCGGGGTCAGCCGGTAGAGCCCATCACCGGGCGCAGCCTGATGCCGGTGTTGCAAGGTGTGGCGCCACATGTCCACGGTCCTGCCGACGCGATTGGGTATGAGTTGTCTGGCAACATGGCCGTTTACAAAGGTGACCTGAAGCTGGTGAAAAACATTCTGCCCATCGGAGACGGGCAATGGCATCTGTACGACATCGTCAAGGACCCGGGCGAGACGCACGACTTGCAGCATCTCCTGCCGCAAGAGTTTGCGCGCATGCAGTCCGACTACGACGCCTATGCCAAGGCCAATGGTGTGCTGCCAATGCCCGATGGCTATGAGCCGCGCAAGCAGGTGACGATCAATTCACTGGTGAATGTGTACTGGCCCATGCTGCGACTGCCATTGCTGCTCTTTGTCGTGGCCCTGGCTGCCTGGTGGGTCGTCCGACGCCGCAACACCCGTCAGTCGCCATGAAGGGCGACGGCTACTTTGACAGTCCGTGGCCGGCTGAGGACGGTGGTGCGGCACGCTCGCAAGCACCCTGTAGCGGCACTGGGTTGGCCCTGAAGCCAGGAGAGAAGTTGGCATGCATCACCCGCAATACGATGCTGTCCACCATGACCGTGCTGGGCCATCCTGGCGATGTCTTTCTACTCACGCATTCGGCCTTGCGCTCGCATCTGGGAATGCCCACCACCTCGTGCGTTGAGCGGATTGACCCACTGACGCTGCGCATCATGGCGTCATCCCCGAGGTTGCCCGGCGGGCCGATGTGGCCCGGCGGCATGGCAGTGCACCGCAATGGCGACCTGTATGTGGTGTATGGGCGCTTCGCGCACCGTCTCAACAGCGATTGCGACCTGCTCGCAAGCCTGAAACTACCAGTCAACGAGGCCTACAACTCCTTTGTCGTGCTCGACAACGGCCTGATCGTCACCAAGAACCTGTCCGAGTCCACGCCGGCGCGGCTCAGTGTGATCGATCCGGAGTCGATGGCGCTCAAGTCTGTTGACACCGAGTGCCCTGAGCCCTCCATTGCCCGGCTCAGTGCGCTGGGCAATACCGTCTATGTGGTGGGGGTGCGTTCCATTTTCCGCTACCACTGGAACGACGCTCTGCGTCGTCTGGTGCAGGACACGGATTGGCGGTTTGCGTACCTGGGCGCCAGTGGCAACAGCTTTGGCTGGGACGTGGTGCTCGACGGTGAGAACGCCTGGTTCATGGACAATGGCAAACACCGGTACCTGTACACGATGCGGGGTGCGGGTGTGCGGCGCAGCGCCAACCGACTGATTCGCGTGTCGCTGACCGATTCGACTGACCACTTTGCAGTGAACGTGAGCGGATTGGTGGGCGGCTGTATTACCAACCCACCTGTCTTTGATGTGCAGCGTCAGATTGTGGTGGGCTACGACTCTGCAAATGCCGTCCTTCAGGCGTGGCGGTTCGATCGGGCCACAAGCGCTTTGGAGCCGCTCTGGACCAAGTCAGATTTTGGAGCCGCCAGCCACATGATTTTGTACCCCGACACGGGTGAACTGGTGGTAAACGACTATCGCCGCTTTGGCGAGGAAGTTGTAGTCTTGCAGATCGAGACCGGCGTCGAACTCGGGCGGGTGCGCACCGGGGGCATGACGCAAGGCGTGGTGTTTCCCAGTGTGGGCTGGGCACGCGACTTCTACTGGTCGTCGATGGGTCGAGTGGCCCGTATTTTTGTTCAATAAGGTCGTTGGGAGATTCGATGAAAATTCGCAGAATTACTGTCATCGCAGGCTTGGCGGCTGTGTTGGTGGTGGGCTACGTTTTTCGTGGCCAGATCGCCATGGCGGTCGCCATGAAGGTGGCCGCTGGCAAGCTCGCTGCCGATGGCATCACGAGTCTGCCCGATGGTCTGCACCTGGGATTGTGTGGTGCAGGATCGCCATTTCCCGATGACAAGCGCGGTGGCCCCTGCACTCTGGTGATTGCGGGCAAACGCCAGTTTGTCTTTGACGCCGGCAGTGGTGCCTCGCGCACCATCGGCAAGATGGGATTCAACCAGGGCGATACCGCTGCCATTTTTCTCTCGCACTTTCACTCGGACCATATCGACGGCTTGGGTGAGTTGATGCTGCAGCGCTGGGTCAGCAACTCCAATAAGGAGCCGGTGCCGGTTTATGGCCCCAAGGGAGTCGAGATGGTGCTGCTGGGTTTCAGGCAGGCCTATGCGCAGGACCAGCACTACCGTGTGGCCCACCATGGGGACGCTACCGTGCCTGGCAGCGGATTCGGTGGGCGTCCCATCCCTTTCGCTCTGGAGGCAACCCAGCACACGGTGGTGTTCAAGGACGATGTGCTGGAGATTGCCGCTTTCGAAGTGAATCACGCGCCCATCCACCCGTCTGTGGGTTACCGCATCAGTTACAAGGGGCGCAGCGTCGTGCTCAGCGGCGACACCGTCAAGTCTGCGGCGGTGCAGCGCGAAGCGCAGGGCGTGGACTTGCTGGTGCACGAGGCGCTCTCTGTGCCACTGTTGGAGGGCTTGAAGCAAGTGGCGGCGGAGGTGGGGCGACCCAATCTGCGCACCATTTTCAATGACATCATGAACTACCATGCCACGCCGGAGCAGGCGGCAGAGACTGCGCGCGATGCCAAGGTCGGCTACCTGCTGCTCAATCACATAGTACCCACACTTCCGGGGCTTCCCGGTCTGGAGAAAGCCTTTCTGGGCGACGCCGCATCCATTTTTGATGGCCCGGTGCGCGTGGGAGCAGACGGCGACTTTGTGAGCCTGCCCGTGGGCTCCAAAGAGATCAACCACACGCGCCGATTTTGACCGGAAGAAAGTATGCGAACCCTTCCCACAGTGGACAAGTTTCTGCGCACGCCCGATGCGAGTTTTGCAGGAATTACGGACTTTCCCTACGCGCCGAAGTACCTGGATGTGGGTGGTTTGCGCATCGCCTTCATCGACGAAGGGCCGCGTGATGCCGCGCCGGTATTGCTGATGCACGGTGAGCCGACCTGGTCGTACCTGTACCGCAAGATGATCCCGGTGCTGCTGGCAGAGGGGCACCGTGTCATCGCCCCGGACCTGGTGGGCTTTGGTCGTTCCGACAAACCGACCGCAAAGCGCGATTACTCCTATTTCAACCACGTGCAGTGGATGAGTGCCTGGATGGAGGCGCTGGATCTGCAGCACATCACCCTGTTCTGCCAGGACTGGGGCTCCCTGATTGGCCTGCGCATGGCCGCCGAGTCGCCGCAACGCTTCGACCGGGTGGTGGTGGCCAATGGCGGCTTGCCCACGGGTGTGGGCGAGGTACCCAAAGCGTTCAAATACTGGCGCGCCTTTGCCCGCTACAGCCCCTGGTTCCCGATCGGACGCATCGTCAAGTCGGGTTGTGCGATGGGCTTGCAACCGCACGAGGTGGCGGCGTACGACGCTCCCTTTCCAACGCGCACCCACCGTCTGGGCGCGCGCCTGTTTCCGGGCTTTGTACCGACCACCCCCAACGACCCGGAACGCGAGAACAACGAGGCCGCCTGGGAAGTCTTCAAGCGCTGGGACAAACCTTTTCTCACGCTGTTCAGCAACCGCGATCCGGTCACGCGAGGTGGTGCAAAGATCTTCCAGAAACTGGTTCCCGGTGCGGCCCATCAACCGCATGCGGTGACTCGTG
>CAJBVC010000091.1 GCA_903958915.1 uncultured beta proteobacterium | reverse complement strand
GCCGTGGCACTCATCACGATGTCCACCACCTGTGGCAAATCCACCCGCCGAAAGACAATTCCCGTATCGGGCGCCGCCGGCCGCAGGGTGATTTCCACCCGCTGCCCACTGTGCAGCCCCACGCCAACGGCCTGGGTCAGGGATTTAAGCGTTCGTTGTTTCAGCACGCGACAATTTTATCAATCCGCTTGTTTTCGCAGAAACGCGGGGATTTCGTAGTCGTCCATGCCACCGCTCGACAGCGCATCGACGCGTGCGGCGGCCTGCGTGCGGTTGGTGCGCCAGACGCTCGGTGTGGACATTCCGGCGTAATCGGGTTGTGTCACGCCAGTGGTTCCCGTGTGTGCCACGTTACCCGATGGCGTAGCGATGGTGTTGAGTGTGGGCACCTGGAATGGGACATTGTCGGTGCCCGTGCGCAAGACCTGTAGCGGCGGCGCCGCGCGGCGCGCGCCCTGGCGGCTCAGGCCGGTGGCAACCACCGTCACGCGGATATCTTCACCCAGCGAGTCGTCGTAGGCGGTGCCGTAGATGACGTGGGCATCGGCCGAGGCGTAGGCCCGAATGGTGTTCATCGCCAGCTTGGACTCCGACAGCTTGAGCGAACCCTTGGCGGCAGTGATCAGCACCAGGACGCCTTTTGCGCCCGAGAGGTCGATGCCTTCGAGCAACGGGCAAGCCACCGCCTGCTCTGCCGCAATGCGGGCGCGGTCCGGCCCTTTGGCCACCGCGGTGCCCATCATGGCCTTGCCGGGCTCGCCCATCACCGTGCGTACGTCTTCAAAGTCAACGTTCACATGGCCCGGCACATTAATGATTTCCGCAATGCCGCCCACGGCGTTTTTCAGCACATCGTTGGCGTGGCCAAAGGCCTCGTCCTGACTCACTTCGTCGCCCAGCACTTCCAGCAGTTTTTCATTCAGCACCACAATCAGCGAGTCGACGTTCGCCTCGAGTTCGGCCAAGCCGATATCGGCATTGGTCATGCGACGACCCCCTTCAAAGTCAAAAGGCTTGGTCACCACGCCCACCGTCAGAATTCCCATTTCCTTGGCGATGCGGGCGATCACCGGCGCCGCACCGGTACCGGTACCACCGCCCATGCCAGCCGTGATAAAGAGCATGTGCGCGCCCTCGATGGCCTCACGGATGAGTGTTTCCGCTTCGTCCGCCGCTTCCCGCCCCTTGTCGGGCTTGCTGCCCGCGCCCAGGCCGCTGGTACCGAGCTGAATGGTCTTGTGCGCTGCGCTGCGGCTCAATGCCTGCGCATCGGTATTGGCGCAGATGAACTCCACGCCTCCCACCGCCGTCGCGATCATGTGCTCCACTGCGTTGCCGCCACCGCCCCCCACGCCGATCACCTTGATCTGTGTCCCCTGGTTAAAGCACTCTTCTTCAATCATTTCGATGGCCATGTGTTTCTCCTGAAAATACTAAAAAAATAAACCCTTGAAATTCGCTTTGCCTTGTCAAGCCTATGAGGGCGGCCCGACGCATCGCCATCGCCAATGCGGGCTTCCCCTGGCCAGCCACAGGTTGTTGCACATACTTGGTCGCAGTGAAAAGCGTGGGGGCCACATTCTTAGAAATTCCCCACAAACCAGTCCTTGACGGTACTGAAGGCTGTTTTCATGGAGCCGGCTTTTTGCGCTACACGGAAGCCGCGCATACGGGCCAAGCGGGCCTCTTCGAGCAGACCCATCACGGTGGCGGCGCGCGGCTGCGCCACCATGTCCGCCAGGGCGCTGGAATATTTGGGGATGCCGCGTCGCACCGGCTTGAGAAAGATGTCTTCGCCGAGTTCCACCATGCCCGGCATGATGCAGCTGCCACCGGTGAGCACGATGCCACTGGAGAGCACTTCCTCATAGCCCGACTCACGCATGACCTGCGCCACCAGCGAGAAGATCTCTTCGATGCGCGGCTCAATCACGCCCGAGAGCGCTTGGCGACTCAGCATGCGCGGACCGCGATCACCCAGGCCCGGCACTTCGACCTGGGTTTCGGGATCCACCAGTAACTGCTTGGCGTGGCCGCTTTCGACCTTGATGTCTTCGGCATCCTTGGTGGGCGTACGCAAGGCCATGGCAATGTCGCTGGTGATCAGATCCCCGGCAATCGGGATGACTGCGGTGTGGCGAATGGCACCATTGGTGAAAATGGCCACATCGGTAGTGCCCGCCCCAATATCAACCAGCGCCACACCGAGCTCACGCTCGTCTTCGGTCAGCACCGACAGACTCGAGGCCAGCGGGTTCAGCATGAGTTGCTCTACCTCCAGACCACAGCGACGTACGCACTTGATGATGTTCTCGGCCGCGCTTTGCGCACCGGTGACGATGTGCACCTTGGCCTCCAGGCGGATGCCGCTCATGCCGATGGGCTCGCGCACATCCTGGCCATCGATGATGAATTCCTGCGGCTCCACCAGCAGCAGGCGCTGGTCAGTGGAAATATTGATGGCTTTGGCGGTTTCCACCACCCGCGCCACATCGGCCTGCGTCACCTCCCGGTCTTTCACCGCCACCATGCCACTGGAATTGATGCCGCGGATATGGCTGCCAGTGATGCCGGTGTACACCCGGGTGATCTTGCAGTCAGCCATCAGCTCGGCTTCCTTGAGCGCTTGCTGGATGCTGGCAACGGTCGCATCGATGTTGACGACCACGCCACGCTTGAGGCCATTGCTCGGCGCAATGCCCAGACCGGCGAGCTTGAGCTCACCTCCCGGCATGACCTCCGCCACCACGGCCATGACCTTGGCAGTTCCAATGTCCAGGCCGACGACCAAATCTTTGTATTCTTTTGCCATAAGGTACCTGCTGTGCTTTCTTTCGCTATCTTTTGGGGACGACATTGGCTTGAGTACTCACACCACGCAAGCGGATGGCGTAACCGTTTTCATGCCGCAAATCTGCCGACTCGACCGCGTTCGCCCGGCGCCCGTAGCGCGACGTAACCTGGGTCAGGGTTTTGAGAAAACGCTCGGTGCGCATCACAATGTCATTGGTGCCGCCGCGTCCAAATTCGATCACGCCACCGGTGTCCAGACGGGCTTGCCAGCTGCCACCCTGAGAAAGCTCGAGCTGCTCCACCGGAATCTCCACGTGCTCAAACAGGGGCTCCAGCGCGCGGTACATGGCCAGCACGTCTGCACTCTGCCCCTCCGGGCCGTTCAACCGTGGCAGCATGTCCTGCTCCACCTCGCCTGCATTGGCTTCGAACACTTCACCAAAACTGTTGATCAGACGCAGTTCGCCTTCACTTCCCCAGTAGGCAACGGCCTGGTGCTCCTGCAAGTCCACCCGCAGCCGGTTCGGGAAATCGCGGCGCACCACGGCACGCCGCACCCAGGGCACCGCTTCAAAGGCAGCCCGTACGCGCACCAGATCGATGCTGAAGAACGTGCCCGAGAGGCGCGGCGCCACATTGGCGCGCAGTGTCACCACATTGGTGTGGGTTACATCACCCGTTACCGTGATGGCACGAATGTCGAATTGCGGCAGGCGCGCCAGCCAGCGCCCACCCGTCACCACGCCAAGGACGACAAACGTCAGCAACAGGACCAGCGCGGTCGTGTGCATCAGTCGGACATCCACAGGCAGCGGTGCAGCAGGGTTCATGCGTTGTCCCTCGCATCCAGCGTGGCCGCTTGCAACAGCATCAGGCACAAGTCCTCGTAGCTGATGCCCGCCGCCTTGGCCGACATCGGTACCAGCGAGTGGCTGGTCATTCCCGGTGACGTGTTGATCTCCAGCAGATAGGGCGTACGCGTCTTGCCGTCAATCATCACGTCCACACGGCCCCAGCCACGGCAGCCCAGCATGCGATAGGCCTTGAGCACCAGCGCCTGGATCGCCTCCTCTTCGCCAGACGGCAAACCACAGGGCACCAGGTACTGGGTGTCATTGGTAAAGTACTTGTGCTGGTAGTCGTAGTTGCCCTCGGGCGCAACGATACGAATCACCGGCAGTGCACGGGCGTTCTCGCCACTGCCGAGCACCGGACAGGTCACTTCGTCGCCCTCGATGCACTGCTCGCACAATACGTCCGCATCGAGTTTCTCGGCGGCTGCCACCGCGTCGACCATGCCTGAATAGCCCGCCACCTTGGTCACACCGATGGACGAGCCTTCCCGCGCCGGTTTCACGATCACCGGCAGGCCCAAGGTATCTGGAACCTCAATCACCTGTTTGCGATCGAAGCGTCCGCGGTGCAGCAACTGGTAGCGCGGGGTGGATACACCTTCGGACAGCCAGATGCGCTTGGTCGTGACCTTGTCGATGGCGATCGCGGAGGCCATGACACCCGAACCCGTGTAAGGAATGCCCAGCAGCTCCAGCGCCCCCTGCACCGTGCCGTCTTCACCGAAACGGCCATGCAAGGCAATAAAGCAGCGCGCAAACCCCTCGCGCTTGAGTTCAGACAGGTCACGCTCGGAAGGGTCAAACGCATGGGCGTCCACACCGCGTGCCCGCAATGCCGCCAGTACGCCCTTGCCCGACATGAACGAGACCTCCCTCTCAGCCGACGCGCCACCCATCAGCACCGCAACTTTTCCATAGTCAAAAGTGCTCACAGCGCCCGTCCTTCCTGCGTAGCCAGCTCTAATGTTTGTAGCAGATCAACCACCCGTGCAGGCACCTTTTCGATAGAGCCTGCACCCATGCACAACACCACGTCGCCGGCTTGCAGGCAGTCCACGATGGCCTGCGGCATGGCAGCGATGTCACCCACATACCGCGGCGTCGCCGTGTTGGTTGCCGCAAGCGCCGATGCGAGTGCTGCACCATCAAACTGCACAAGCGGTGCTTCGCCGGCGGCATACACCTGCGCCAGCAGCACCACATCGGCCTTTGCCAAGACGTCCACAAACCCCGCGAAACAGTCCCTGGTGCGGGTGTAGCGATGCGGCTGAAATGCCAGCACCAGACGTCGGCCGGCAAAAGCCCCGCGCGCCGCAGCCAGCGTCGCCTCCACTTCCACCGGATGGTGTCCGTAATCGTCGATCAACGTGATGGCTCCACCAGCCGGCAGAGCCAACTCACCATAACGCTGGAAGCGCCTGCCCACACCACCGAATCCGGCCAAGGCCCGCAGCACCACGGCATCGGCAATCCCGAGTTGCGTGGCCACAGCAATCGCCGCCAACGCGTTGAGTACGTTGTGGCGGCCCACCAGGTTGAGTACCACGTGCAGTTCGGGCAAAGCCATTCCGAGATGGCGCTGCACCGTGAAATGCATCTGGTCACCCACCGCGCGCACGTCGATGGCGCGCACTGCGGCATCGGCCCCGAAGCCGTAACCGACGACTCGGCAGCGCAAGTGCCCCACGATGTCACGCACCAATGCGTCTTCGTTACACACGATGGCCGTGCCATAAAACGGCATGCGATGCAGAAAATCGACGAACGCCGCTTTGAGCCGGTTCAGGTCGTGCCCGTAGGTCTCCATGTGGTCGACATCGATATTCGTCACCACCGCCATCACCGGC
>CAJBVC010000090.1 GCA_903958915.1 uncultured beta proteobacterium | reverse complement strand
CCTCATCTGCAAGGATCGGGGTCATGGTGTTGTCGGTGACAAACTTCAGCCCGGCGATATCGGAGGCCTTGACCGGTTGCTCGACAAACTCCAGCAGCACCCCCGCTTTTTCCAGTGCCTGAATCACCTGCACTGCGTGTTTGGGCGACCAGCCCTGGTTGGCGTCGAGCCGTATCGACACAGCCGGACCCACGGCCTTGCAGATAGCGAGTGTGCTGTCCACATCCTCACGCCAGGTGCGTCCACCCACCTTGACCTTGAGCGCATCAAAGCCCTCGTCCACGGCACGCAGGCAGTCCTGCACCATGGTGGCGGTATCGTTTACGCTGATGGTCACATCGGTCTTGAGGCGCGGCACTCCGCCGCCGAGCAACTGGTACAAAGGCACACCGAACTGCTGCGCGCGCAAGTCAAACAACGCAATCTCCAAAGCGGCTTTCAGGCTGGTGTGGTGCTGAACCGACTGCTGCACCGTGCGAATGAGCGCATTGAAGTTGTGCAGGTCCTGGCCCAGCAACCGTGGGGCAATCAGATCACAGGCCGCACGCATGGACCCCAGCACGTCACCGGTAATCACGGCCGTTGGCGGCGCCTCGCCAAAACCACGCAAACCGGTATCGGTTTCGAGAATCAGCACCAGGTCATGCACATCGGTGACGGTGCGCAGGGCCGTCTTGAAGGCCACCTTGAGTGGAATCTTGATTTCACCGACAGTGATGCGCGTGATATGCATGAATTTTTCTGGTGTTTGCAAACCCCATGGCAGGCATTGCGATGAGGCTGGGTCGTCTCACAAATTGTAGTTCGCCAAAGCGCGCAGCTTGGGTACACTGGAGCCTGCTATATGAAAGTCAACACTATGAAAGTTCTTTTGGCAGTAGATGGAAGCGCGTACAGCAAGAAGATGCTCGCGTACTTGAGTACGCACGAGTCCCTGCTCAACGCGTCCAACGAATACCATGTGTTCACAGCGCAGCCCGCCCTGCCGCCGCGGGCACGGGCCGCGGTTGGCAAGGAGATCGTTGACAACTACCACACCGAAGAAGCGGAGAAAGTGCTGGCACCGATTCATAAGTTCCTGCTACGCCACGGCATCAATGCCAGCGGCAGCTGGAAGGTTGGCCCTGCCGGTGCGTCCATCGCAAAAATGGCAGAAGACGGCAAGTTCGATCTGGTTGTCATGGGCTCGCACGGACACAGCGCCTTGGCCAATCTAGTGATGGGCTCAGTGGCCACGCAGGTGCTGGCGCATTGCAAGGTGCCTGTTCTGCTGGTGCGCTGAGCGGCCCGCCAGACTCGCACGGTACGCCCCATGGGGTCCGAGGTATGCGTCTTTTTGAAACCCTCCAAACTGTTCACAGACTTGAGTCCGAGCTTTTGTCGGCTATGGCCAGTACGGACTGCAACAAGTGCATCGAGTTGGCGTGGTACCTGCGTCAGAGCAACTGCACGCGTGCGCTTGAGCTGATTGACCGCGCCCGCGATTCTGGAGCGGTGTCGCCCGCCCATGAAGCGCGCATCACCTTGATTCGCGCTGAGTACGAGCTGCTGTTCGGGCATCCTGACACGGCGATTGAAATAGCCTGCTGCGCGCTGGCCGCGATGGAGCGTTTGACTGACCACATCGGGTGTGCCGACGCGAACCTGTTGCTGGCCCGCGCGGTGGCCACAGCGGGCAGAGGTGGCGAACAGGCGCGCTATGTCACGGCGGCCATCGCTGCGGCCTTGAAGGGTGACGACCACGACCGCCACCTTTATCTGCGCGTGTTCACTGCCCTAAACGCCGCCTTTCAGGACCCCAAGGGCTGTGAGAAGCAGTGGAAACAGGAGTTCGAGCCAACGCTGGCTACAGCGCACCCCGCCACCGCGGCCATGTTAGCTGCGTTGTCTGGAACCATCGCGTATGGCCTGGGGGATCTTGCGGTATCGGTCACCTGTTTCATTCGCACGCTCGAAAGCATGGAAACCACAGGTCAAATCAATAGCTACCTTGGCGTCTATGCAAATATTTCCGAGGCTTTTAATGCCCTCAACGACCGGGACGCCAGCCTGGATTGGGCCCAGCGCGCACTGGGGGCAGCACGCACGTTCGGTTGGCCGTTCCCGGTGGGCACAGCCTTGATCCGCGTCGCTGAAAACTTGCGCAAACTTGATCGCTCTGCTGCCGCCAAACCTTTGCTGGACGAAGCGCTGGGACTTTTCAAACCGTTTTACGGATCGCGCAACTACGGCGTTCTCTTGTCGGAAATGGGACATAACGCCCTTGCCAGTGGAGATAGCATACTGGCGCTTGCGAAGTTTACGGAACTGCTCACGCTGAGTCAGGATGACCAGGGGCGCGGCATCCAGGCCCTGGAAAGCACCGCGCACATCGGCATGGCCAAAGCGCTGCGGCAATTGAAGCGCCTGGACGCGGCGTGGGACCAGGCGCAGCGTGGTCTGGAACTTGAAGCCAAGGGTGGCAAGGGTTTTGTCCAGATCGAAGTGCTGCAACT
>CAJBVC010000089.1 GCA_903958915.1 uncultured beta proteobacterium | reverse complement strand
TGGTGTCGCCGATCATCAGGACACGATGCGGCGCGACATCCAACTCCGACATCAACTCGTTTAGCATCCGGGGATGGGGCTTGCCCGCCGTTTCATCTGCGGTGCGCGAACTGTCAAAAACCCCCAACAACTCCACCGCGTAAAGGGCTTCGTCCAGGCCCTTGCGGCTTTTGCCAGTGGCAACCGCCAACAAATAGTTGAGGTCTTTGAGCGCTGCCAGCATCGGCAGCACACCGTCAAAGAGGCTGATGTCATTCTGATGTTGCAGGTAGTGGTGACGATAGCGTGCTCCAAGCTCCGCATAGCGCTCGCGTGGCACATCGGGCGCCGCATGGGCTAGCGCCTGCATCAAACCCAGGCCAATGACGTAGGAAGCCTCTTCTGCGGTGGGTTTCTTGCCACCCACATCGACCACGGCCGATTGAATGCAGCGGGTGATGATCGCCGTGGAATCAAACAGGGTTCCGTCCCAGTCGAATGCAATCAGATCGAACTGTCGGGAACTGGGGTGGGCAGGGTTGGTCGGCATTGCGTAATAGGGGTGAAATCAGATGGAATCAGCGACCGCAGGATCCGGCTTTGTGGCATCAGGCAAAACTGCAAGCAAGAAACGGGCGAGTTCATCAGGTAACGGTGACTGAAACGACAGGCGTTTGCCGCTCACCGGGTGCTTGCATTGAAATTGCCAGGCGTGCAAGAACATGCGTTTCAGCGCCACCTGCGCGTCTGCACGCGCAAGCGCTTTGTTGTGATCAAAGTTCCCGTATTTGTCATCACCCACGATCGGCATGCCTTCGGACGCCAAATGGACACGAATCTGGTGGGTACGCCCGGTCTTCAGGGTCACTTCCAGCAATGAATAGGCACAGGCAGCAGCGTGCTGGGTTGTCGCGCGCACTTTGACCAATGTCAAGGACGGCATGCCATCCGGGTCATCTTTGGCCACCACCTTGACGCGACGCTCACCAGCCCCCACCGTGCCCGCTTTGTCGGGCAACAGGTATTTGTGCAAGGGTTTGTCCAGTACCCGTTTGTTGGCGGGCCAGGCGCCCAGCACCAGCGCCAGATAGGTTTTGCCCGTTTCACGTTCACGAAACTGGTCTTGCAGGTTTTTCAGTGCGCTGCGTTTCTTGGCAACCAGCAGGACACCGCTGGTTTCGCGGTCCAGGCGGTGCACCAGTTCCAGAAAAGTGGCCTGGGGCCGCGCCATCCGCAATTGCTCGATCACACCAAAGCTCACGCCCGAGCCACCATGCACGGCAACACCCGCAGGCTTGTCGATGACCAGAAAACTATCGTCCTCAAAAAGGAGTGCGAAATCTTTGGCGCTGACCTGAGCAGCGGATGGGTGCGCCATGGCACTGGCCTTGTCCGCAGCCCGCTCCGATACCCGCACCGGCGGCAACCGCAAGATATCGCCCGGGTGGAGCCGGGTGTCGGCCTGCGCCCGACCTTTGTTCACCCGCACCTCACCACTGCGAATAATGCGGTAGACATGGGTCTTGGGTACGCCCTTGAGGTGGCGCATCAGAAAGTTGTCCAGGCGCTGGCCGGCGCCGTTCTCGTCGACGGTGACCGATTGCACCTGCGCCAGCGGGACCGCCGGTTTGACCCCTATAATGTGATTCACTAGCGTTGTGCTGTAAGTGGTTGATTTGTCTGGAGTTTAGTCCACACGCCATAAACAGCCTCGCTGGAAGGTCGAAGTCGCCGGGTCGCAAAGCACGCAGATCACACGCCAAATGCCTGTGGGGGCCTGCCAGCAACACGGTCAAGACTACGCATTGAACCCCTGAAACGGAATACCCAAAGCCTGCAGACACTGCTCTGCGGGCGGATTGAAGCGAAATGTTGGTGTTGTTGTGCCTGATGAAATTGTGCCCTCGGAGCGTTTTCGCCCCGTTGTTTGGCATGAATCGGCCTGCAACGCCCATTCAACGGGCGCAACCAGCTATTATTTCAATAGCAAGTTCACAATCGCTCCCACTCGCTCCCCTCCACGCGCCCATGCTTCGACGTCTCGTTTGAGTCGAAGTTCTCCGGCAATTCCACCTCGGTTCAGCGCAAAGTCCTGGCTTCAAAGGCTCGTCAAGAGCATGTACTTACTGAAGAAGGATGCAATCCATGAAACGGATGCTTATCAACGCCACGCAGGCTGAAGAACGCCGCCTGGCCATTGTCGACGGACAAAAACTCCTCGACTACGAAATCGAAATCGAGGGGCGCGAACAGCGCAAGGGCAATATCTACAAGGCCGTGGTGACCCGCGTGGAACCTTCGCTGGAAGCCTGCTTTGTAGACTACGGCGAAGACCGCCACGGCTTCTTGCCGTTCAAGGAAATCTCGCGCATGTACTTCAAGGAAGGCGTGTCTGCCAGCCAGGCACGCATTCAGGATGTGATCAAGGAAGGCAATGAACTCCTGGTCCAGGTCGAAAAGGAAGAGCGTGGCAACAAGGGCGCGGCACTGACGACCTTCGTCTCGCTGGCCGGCCGCTATGTGGTTCTGATGCCCAACAACCCGCGTGGCGGCGGCGTTTCCCGTCGCATCGAGGGCGAAGACCGGGCCGAGCTCAAAGAGAATATGGACCAGTTGGAATACCCCAATGGAATGTCCATCATCGCCCGTACTGCCGGCATCGGCCGCAGCGCACCGGAATTGCAATGGGACCTGAATTACCTGCTCAAACTCTGGGACGCCATCGACGGCGCTGCCAAAGGCGGCAAGGGCGCGTTCCTCATTTACCAGGAATCCAGCCTGGTGATTCGCGCCATCCGCGACTACTTCAACCATGATATCGGCGACATCCTGATCGACACCGACGATGTGTACGAGCAGGCCCAGCAGTTCATGGCCCACGTCATGCCTGAGCACGCCGCTCGCGTGAAGCGCTACCGTGACGACGCCCCGCTGTTTTCCCGTTTCCAGATCGAACACCAGATCGAATCCGCCTACGCCCGCACGGTACAACTGCCGTCTGGCGGCGCCATCGTGATTGACCACACGGAAGCGCTGGTTTCTGTGGATGTGAACTCGGCCCGCGCCATCAAGGGTGGTGACATTGAGGAGACTGCTACCCGCACCAACCTGGAAGCGGCCGACGAAGTGGCGCGCCAGATGCGCCTGCGTGATTTGGGCGGCCTGATCGTGATCGACTTTATCGACATGGAAGAGTCCCGTAATCGCCGCGATGTGGAGAACCGCCTGCGCGATGCGCTGCGCCAGGACCGGGCCCGTGTACAGTTCGGCACCATCAGCAAGTTCGGTCTGATGGAAATGAGCCGGCAACGTCTGAGGCCTGCGCTCAGCGAAGGTGCCTCCATCCCCTGCCCGCGTTGTGGTGGTTCCGGCCACATCCGCGACACGGAGTCCAGCGCTTTGCAGATTCTGCGCATCATCCAGGAAGAGTCCCTCAAAGACAGCACGGCGTCGGTGCTGTGCCAGGTGCCGGTGGACGTGGCGTCTTTCCTGCTGAATGAAAAACGCTCGGAAGTTGCCAAAATCGAATTGAAGCAGCGCATCAACGTCCTGCTGGTGCCCAACAAGACCCTGGAGACGCCCAACTACCGGCTGGAACGCCTCAAACACGACGACCCGCGCCTGGACAACATCGAGGCCAGCTACAAGATGGCCGACGAGATCGAAGACCCCACTGGGGTCACCCGTCGCTCGCAGGAGCCTACCAACAAGCAGACACCGCTGATCAAGGGTGTGCTGCCTGACCTGCCTGCGCCGCAGGCCGCACCGCGCCCCGTGGCGCCCGCAGAAAAGCCCGCGCCGACCACCACCCCCCAGCACGCCCACGGTGCTCCCGCTGCACGCCCATTCGCGGCACAAGAAACGGGATTCTTTGCGTGGCTCAAGCGTCTCTTTGCCGGTGAACCTGCGCACGTTAGCGCCCCGCCAGCGCCGGCGCCAACCACCAAAACCCAGGAGCCTCGTGAGGGCCGGGGCCGTGACGGCAATCGTGAAGGTGGCCGCAGCGGTGGCCGCAGCGGTGAGGGCCGCCCCGATGGACGCGGACCTCGCGGTGAGGGGCGTGGCGATGGACGTGGAGGCAGAGGCGGTCGCGGTGGACGCGGCGATCGCAATGACCGCACGGACCGCCCGGGAGCCGCGCAGCGCGACAAATTCGACGCCGACGGAAAACCCATGGTTGCTGGTAGCACCGTACCAGCCGCAGGCTCCATGGTTGACGCAGGCAGTGACGCCCAGCGTGGCGAACCACGTCAGGACCGGGCACCTCGCGGTGACCGGGGCGAGCGCTCAAACAGGGGGCCGCGTGGAGGAGCCGATCGCGCTGCGACCGAAGAACGTGTGGACGGTGGCTCGGAAGCACGCACCGACAATGCCACAGAAACTGCAACCGATGGCAATCGGGAAGGACGCGAGAGCCGTGAAGGTCGCGAAGGTCGAGGCAGGGGTGGCCGTGGACGCCGCGGCGAACGCACGGCGCGCCCGGACGACAACGGTGCGCCTAACACGGCCGCCGAGGTGCAGCAGGTGCCGCTGGGTTTTGCCGAAGCAGACGGCGCAGCGGTTGCACAACCACAGGCAGCCCCGCAAGATGGAGTATCTGAGGGAGTTGAACGCGACGAGAACACCGCCGCCCCGCGGGAAGCACGATCGCGCGACCGTTATGGGCGCGAGCGTCGACCTCGACAGGATCGCGGCGAGCGCAACGAAACCGGCGAAGCCCTGGGTGCAGACGCGCCAGCGATGCCACCCGAAGCTTCAGCACTGGCCCCTGCAAGCATAGCTGCACCCGTCGCTCCCCACGCTGAGGTAGCCGCTGCGACCGCCCACATGCCCAAGGTGATTCCGTTTGATTTGCCCCTCGAGAGCTTGCTCTCCGTGGCACAGCAGTCGGGCTTGCAATGGGTCAATTCGGATGCGCAGCGGGTCGCTGCTGTGCAGGCCGCTATCGCCGCCGAACCCATGCCGCGCCACGTACCCCGCGAGCGTCCGGCACCGGTTGTCGTCGATACCGGGCCTCTGGTGTTGGTGGAAACGCGCAAGGACTTGCGCAATATGACCCTGCCGTTTGAGCAGACTACCAGCGTCTGACGCCGAGCACCCAACCTGCCAGAAACCAAGGGAGCGCCACGGCGCTCCCTTCTTCCTTTATGGACCGCGTCGGGTAGGTCTTGCTAAAACAGATCCACCGCCCCGGTTTTGGGTTCGTCCGCAAAAACCCCTTTTCGCACCAGATCGCCGTGGCTGAACACCTGGTTTCGCCCATGGCGTTGGGCGTAATCCACCGCGTGCTCACAACGCCCCAGCGTCGTATCGGGTGAGTCATCCGGTGTCACGCGGGTAAAGCCGGCACAGGCAGTCACTTGCCCCACCTGCGGGAAATTGAATTTTTCCATGTTCGCCCGGAAACGCTCGAACGCCGCCAGCACCAGTGCCTCGTCCGGGCAGTGCATCAGCACGGCGAACTGGTCGCCGCCCAGCCGATAAATGCGGTCGTAAGTACGGAAGGTGTTGTTCATGATCCGCGCCACCAGCAGCAGAACTTCTTCCGCAATGAGGTGGCCGTTTTTGTCGTTCAGGGCACCAAAATTATCCACACTGACAGTCCCCAGCCAGTAATTCGGAGGCACGCGGTGGCGCCGCTCCTGGCCCGGTTCCACCGGCGCCTGTGGCTCCCGCGTGCCTTCCAGTGCTCCCTCATCCAGTTCGTCCAGGACGGCGCTGTAAAAAGTGTCATCCAGAGCCTTGCGATTGAGCAAGCCCGTCAAGGCATCGCGGTCGCTGTAGGCCAACAGGTTGTACATATTGCGAAACACATGCAGCATCACGTCCACGGTGTATTGCTGGTCATCGCGTAGTGCGGAACCCGAATGGACTTCCACCACGCCTTCGTCTTCATTGCGTGCATCGGCAAACAATGGCAGGTAGGTAATGCGCGGACCTTCCTCGCCAGCCCAGGCCACCTCCACGGGTTCACGCTGGACGATGCACTGCAAACGATCGCGGTGGTCATCGAGTAGCCGCAGCGTTTCAAAATCTACCCGCATCGGATCCACCACCTTGCCCCCGCCCCGTGCATCGAGTGACGCAATTTCCAGCCAACGCTTGACGCCCTCTTCGCTGAGGACACGGACCATCACCACACGGTCAATGGGTAACAGGTCGATCAAGGCCTTTGACAGGGTCAGTTCCAGGTGGTCCCGATCCCGGTGATCGGTCATTTTCAGGATGTGTTCTATGAGTGTAGGCATCTGCACATAATAGTACTGAAACACCCGTTCGTCACCTTTTCGAGGCTTCACGGTAGGCCTCGTTGGCGGCCTTTTCGTCGCCACGCTGGTCGGCCATCCAGGCCATGGCACGCCACACATCACGTCGCAAATCCGCGTCCTGCAACAAGGAGAGTGACTGCTTGAGCATCTGCTGCGCCTTCCCCCAAAGCCGCAGATGCATGCAGGCAATACCAGCGAGGTACTGCAACACCGGGTCGCGCGGGTGCGCCACTTGAGCCGCTTCAATGCGCGTCAACCAGGGCGCGTCTGGCGCCGCTCCCACCATGGCAAATCCGGACTCCAGGGAGCGCACCAAAGCAATGCGTTGCTGCGCCGACAGCACATCGGGCTGCTTGGCCATCGCCTCCCAAGCTGGCAACAACCACTGCCGGGACAGTGCCACATCACCGCCATGCGCCAGCAATCGATTGGCGGCCTCGATTGCCACGTCGGGCAGAATTTTTTCGGAAGTGTCCAGGGCATCCCAGGCGCGCTGGATTTGCGCCGGATCATGGGCCCCGCGGATCAGTTCGATCGACAGTCCACGTGCGATGCTGGTGCCCGCCAGCTCGGAAAACGCACGATGCTTGGTGAGCAGGCGAGCTGTCTCCAGCGCCAAGCGCGATTTGCCCGCCAGACGCGCCGCCTTGAATCGCAGACGTAAAGCCACCGTGCGGCGTGCCGCTCCTTGGGGCAACTGGTCGAGCCACTGCAGCGCCCCGGCGGCATCACGATCATCAAACGCCCAACGTGCGCCACGCAGCAGCACACCATCACGGGCATCATGCGCATCGCGGGTGGCGGCATTGTCCAGCGCGTGCTGGTAATGCTGGTCCCGCACAGTGCGGTCCTGCAGGGCATGGGCACTTTCCGCTGCCAGCAAGTGTGCAAGGGTACGCAGCCGTGGGGCGTGCGCCAAGGTGTCGCCACTGCGATGCAGAGCGTCTTCCAGAGCGACCACCAGTTCGGCTGTTTTACGGGCCCTGACAAACCGGCCCGAAACCAGGTGCGACAGGGCGTCGAGCAGGGCGCTGACCATGGTGCGCTCCTGTTGCAGACGTCTCCAGCTGCGCGCCTGTGTCGGAATGCGCAGCAATGCCGTCAAAGCACGCCACGCCAAATGAAGAACCACAAAGCACAGCGCCAGTGCCAGCAGCACCAGGTTGAGGGACAGGTCTACCCTATGCGGGTGCCAGTACAGAGTGACCGTGCCATGGTTGTTGCCGGCAAACAGCGCCAGCACGACCGCCACACCAAACAGTGCCATCAGCCACAGCGCGGCCCGCATCGCTAGCGTCCGGACGCGGCCGTGGTCAACGCGGCCAGCGTTTCATCAATACGTGGCATTTCCAGTGTTTTCATCTGGCTCTGCACTTGCTGCAGCAGATTCGCCGTGGTCTGGGTCTTGCGTGAACTTGTGTCGAAATAGCGGCTCAACATGACCGCAGCAGTCGCCAGATCAGAGCGCGCCGAGTCAACCTGGCGCGACAACAAACCGAGCCGCGCATTGAGCAGTTTGAGCTTCAGGTTTTCGCGCAGGAAGAACGACTGCTCGGGCGACAGCAACGCCGCCTCGGGAACTTCCACACGGCTGACGCGCACCAGGCCGCGCAACTCGTCACGCACGACCAAACCCATGCGCACCCACCAGGTGGCAACCGACTCGTCGGGTTTGCGTTTAAGCGGCTCACTCCCACGCACACCAGATACGGCATTGGCCACCGTCAAATCATCGGCCAGCAACACCAGTTCGTCGAGTTTGACCAGCAAGGTGGGCGTATCGGCCAGCACGGTGCCTTTGATGCGCGCTACATCGCGTGCGATGGCACGCTGCAGGGGTGTCAAACGGGGCTGCGCTGCGCGGGTGATACGCACCTCCGCACTCTTGAGGGCCGCCAGCAGAGGTTCGGCACTGCCCGTCAACTGGGACTGCTGTTGCGCCAGGCGCACGGCAGACTCAATGTCCACCACCAGATTTTCGTCACGCGAACGCGACAGGCTCTGCATCAACTCCTCGAGCTGCGTGCGTTGCAACGACACTTCGGCCAGGCGCGCCTCGGTCACCGCCAACTTGGCAGCGGTCTCCATCGCGACCGCCTGCGCCTGCTTCGACTGCCCGGCGGCCTGCGTGGCCTGCGCGCTGGCTTCGGCGCTCTGGCGCGCGAGTTGCTCCTGAATATTGCTCAGTTTCTGCCACAGGAGGCCACTGGTGACCAGGCCCAGAACGGCAACGACAGCCACCGCCCACTGCAGACCCTGCGCCAGGTTCGGCGCAGTCGTAGGCGTCGCAATTGCGACCGTTTCAGCCTGCGCTGCAGCGGGAAGGTCGTTCTCGGCGTTCATTGCATGGATTCTATCGATGCCACCAGTGCCGCCGCAGTGGGACGTGACTCGCAAACAACAGAAAAACCAGCTGTTCGAGCGGCTTGCGCGATGCGCGGATGGGTTGCTACGGCACGCGCCTGGCTCCAGTCCTGGCGTGGCAGGGCTGCCGCCAGATTACCGATGGCCTCGGAGCTGCTGAACAACCACGCGCTGCCATCCACCGCCGCCTGCTGCGCCAAACCAACTTGCGCACCGTCCCAGCGCGGTGCGCGGCGCTGGTAGGCCACAACAAACTCCACCGTGCCCCCCACCGCCAGTACCTGTTTGGCAAACCAGTCGCGTCCGGCACCGGCGGTGCCCTCATCGCCCGCGCTGCCCGCCCCGCGAACGACCAGCACGCGAAATCCTGCGCTGACGCGCTGCGAAACCACACTCCACAACGCTTCAGAATCAAACTGCGGCGCGTCGCTGCCCGGCGCGTCGATCCACATCGGGTCTGCCGCCACGCGCAACAGCGCTGCGTGGGTTCCGGGCCCCGTCACAAACGCTCTTGTTTTGATAGCTGCTTGCGCATTAAATACGAGCATTCCAGCCGGTTTTGATGCAAAAAAATAGGCAACCGCATTGCCGCTGACAAACATGACCGCATCAAAGCCATCCAGGCGCGCCCACGCGTCCTGTACCGGGCCGATGTCGGATGCAGGCGCC
>CAJBVC010000088.1 GCA_903958915.1 uncultured beta proteobacterium | reverse complement strand
AGCGCCAGTGCCAGGTGTCGTTCCAGCAGGTGTGCGGGCCACCGTGGATCACCTGCATCAACGGCCATTTCTTTTTAGTGGCTTTGCTGTAGCCCGGCGGTGACACCACCCACATCTGCACCGCGTCACCCCCAAAGCCTTGCACCGTTAGTGATTCGGCAGCACCCATCTGAAGGCCGGCAAGCAAGCGTTTGTTGAACCGCTCGATCGACCGCTCGCCGGTGCCGTCCACTTTGGCGGCCAGCAAGGTGGGGGGATGCTGCTGGCTCGAGCGCGCGTACACCAGTGTGGAGCCATCGACGCTCAGGCGCACATCGGTGGCCGTTCCTCCCATGCCGGAGCCGCGACACACTTCGGTGGGGATGTCGTCGGAGACTCCCATGCGCCAGATTGGCTGCGCCACCCCGTCTTCGGCCACGAAGAAGGTGGCTGTACTGTCTTCAGCCCACCACAACGGACCTTGTACGCCTCGGTCCCAAGTGCCCGTCCACTCGCGCAACTTCGCGGACTTGCGCTCCAGCAGCCAGGCGCGCGTTTGCTCGTTGTGCTGCTTGCTGTAGTCGGTTCCCAGCAGGGCGATCCATTGTCCGTTGGGTGCGTAGCGCGGCGCCTCCCAGGCCATGCCCGTCTGCGCCTTGGTGCGCACGGTCAGCGTACGCCACTTACGGTTGGACACGTCCATGGCCACGAGATCGGTGTACGAGAAATCGCGCGGATCGGGGTTGCTGTCAAAGGTGAAAACCAGTTCCTTGCCGTCCGGGCTGATGTCGAACAAGGTGGCATCCGGGTCGCTGGGCGGCAGATGCAGCTTTGTGCCGGCAAACAGGTCCTGCACCTTGCCACTGCGGGTATCGATGGTGTGAATATGAGGCGTGCGCCCGCGTGCGAACCAGTGGTCCCAGTAACGGTAGTGGTTGTGCTCCACCACCGTGGCCTTGACCTTGTCGTCTTTCTCCGCCTTGGCGCGCTTGGCCTGCTCTGCTCCTGTGGCAAGTTCCGGCCAGACCCAGGATACAAATGCGAGACGGCGGCTATCGGGGAACCAGCGCAAAGCGCTCACGCCGGTGGCCACCGTGCCTACTCGCCGTGCCTCGCCACCGTCTGCGCCAATCAGGTACAACTGTGGCTCTTCGTCCGCGTCCTTGCCCTCGCCACGCTTGGAAGTGAAGGCAATCCACTGCCCGTCGGGCGACCATTGGGGATCGCCATCGCGCTTGCCGCGCGTGAGCTGGCGCTGTGTCTTGCCGTCGATCGAGAGCAGCCAGAGCTGGGTGCTGGCTTCGTTCTTCTCCATGGAATACGACGTGACGGTGGCGCAGGTCCAGGCACCATCAGGCGAAACACTGCCGGTGCCCAGCCGTTTGAGTGACCACAAATCATCGATGGTGATGGGACGCCGGGCTGCTGGCATGAAAACTCCTGAAAAATGCGACCGTGGTCACAGTACTTTGCTGAGAAACTGGCGTGTGCGCTCTTCGCAGGGAGAATCAAACAACGCATCGGGTGTGCCCTGCTCGACGATCAAGCCCTCATCCAGAAAGATGACGCGATCGGCGACTTTTCGGGCAAAACCCATTTCGTGCGTGACCACCACCATGGTCATGCCCTCTTCGGCCAGCGTTTGCATCACGGCCAGCACTTCGCCGACCATTTCGGGGTCCAGCGCGGATGTGGGCTCATCAAACAACATGATCTTCGGACGCATCGCCAGTGCGCGTGCAATGGCCACCCGTTGCTGCTGCCCGCCCGACAACTGGTTGGGGTACGCATGCACCTTGTCCTGCAGACCCACCTTGGCCAGCAATTCCATGGCGCGCGCGTGCGCCTCTGGCACCGACAAACCACGCACTTTGGTCGGCGCCAGGGTGATGTTCTCCAGCACGCTTTTGTGCGGGAACAGGTTGAAGCGCTGAAACACCATGCCGATTTCCGAGCGCAAGCGATCCACATCGGTATGCGGGTCGTGCACCGAAACACCGTCCACCAGCACCGCTCCGCCCGAAGCCTCTTCCAGACCGTTGAGGCAGCGCAGAAAAGTGCTCTTGCCGGAGCCCGAGGGTCCGATGACGCACACCACTTCGGAGGCATGGATGGCGCAGTCAATACCGCGCAGAACGGCGAGTTCGCTAAAGTGCTTGGTCAGCCCTTCAACGCGTATCACCTCGCCCATAGCGAACCTCCAGTTTCTTGATCCCGTAGGCAAGGCCCAGTGTCAGCACCCAGTACATGACCGAAATCGTGAGGTAGGGCTCCCAGTAGCGCGAGTAGGCACCTGCCACGGTGCGCGCCGCATAGGCCAGTTCGGCCAGGCCAATGGCAGAAATCAGGGACGAATCCTTGAGCAGTGCGATGGCGTTGTTCCCCAAGGGCGGCAGCATGCGGCGAAAGGCCTGCGGCAACACCACATGGAACATGGTGCGCCAAAAACTCATGCCCAGCGAACGCGAGGCCTCGATCTGCCCGCGGTCAATCGACTGAATGCCGGCACGAAAAATCTCGGATATATAGGCCCCCGCATTGAGTGTGAGCGCCAGGATGCCCGACAGAAACGCGCCATAGTTTTGCTTCAAGTCCCGCGCTGCGGAGCCCGAAATAATCAGCCCATCGGCCGGATTGATGAACAAAGGCAATACGGCAAAGTGCATGAGGAGAATCTGCACAAACAGCGGTGTTCCCCGGAAGAAACTGACGTACACCGTGGAGGGCCAGCGCAGCAAATAGGTGCAGATTTGGCGTGCGGGTGCATGCCGCGCTTCGGCCAGCCGTGCCATGCCCACAGCCAACCCCAGGCCAGTTCCCTGAACGATGCAGATGATCGTCACGCCAATGGTCATCAGCAGACCGCGCCAGAACATCACGCCATACTCGGCAATGATGTCGGCGCGAAACCAGCCGAACCAGAGCACTTGCTCCATCAGGTCAGTGCCCGATGGTCATCAGTTTGCCGGCAATACGGGCGCTTCGGCCTGAAACCATTTCTTGTAAATCTGCGCGTAGCTGCCATCGGCCTTGACACCCGCCAAGCCGGCGTTGAGCTTGTCGAGCAGCGCCTTGTTACCCTGTTTGACCACGATGCCAAAGAATTCCTTGGGGAAATTGGGGTCCACCACAGTCTTCAAATGCTTGTGCTCCTGCGTACGAAACGCAATCACACCGTTGTCGCCAATGGCTGCATCCAGGCCACCGTTGGCCAACTCGGAAATGACCACCGGCGTGCTTTCAAAGCGGCGAATATCCGGGTTGGTCTTGCCAAACTCACGCGAAGCCGTATCGTCCCCGGTGCTGCCGGTGACCACGCCAATCTTCTT
>CAJBVC010000087.1 GCA_903958915.1 uncultured beta proteobacterium | reverse complement strand
GGTGAAGGCGTAGCCCAGGCACTGGATGGGCGCACCATCAAAGTCGCAGCACCCACCAACGCCAATGACCGCGTCAACTTCCTCGCCGAAATGGAAGAACTCCCAATCCAAAATTCTATTGCGGCCGCCAAAATCATCATCAATGCCCGCACCGGCTCGATCGTACTCAATCAGGCCGTTTCCCTGGGGGCCTGCGCCATTGCGCATGGCAACCTGTCGATCAGCATCAGTTCCACACCCGTCATCAGCCAACCCAATGCCCTGTCTCAGGGCCAGACTGTTGTCGCTGAAAAAGCCAACATCGAAATCAAACAGGAAGCCGGCAAGCTGATTCAATTGCCTGCCGCCGCACAGTTGGCAGACGTGGTCAAGGCGCTCAACTCACTGGGAGCAACACCGCAGGATTTACTGGCCATATTGCAAGCCATCAAGTCAGCGGGCGCATTGAACGCAGAACTGGAGGTCATCTAACATGAACTACGGCTCAGTCTCCAACTCCACCGCCCAATCGCTGGCGGCCGATGCACAGTCGCTCGGCAATCTAAAAATGGAGGCGGGCAAAAACAGCCCGGCTGCCATCAAGGAAACGGCGAAACAGTTCGAATCGCTCTTCATGCGCGAACTCATGAAGAGCATGCGCGAGGCCACCATGAAATCCGGCATGTTGGACAACCCGGGTAGCGACCTGGGTACCGACCTGCTGGATCAGCAATTTGCGGTTCAGATGTCGGGCCAGCCCGGCGGCTTGGCGGACACCATCGCACTGCAATTGACCCGCCAAATGGCGGGCTCAGTGAAGGATGCGACAACTGGCGGAGCAGCACAAGCCCCAGTAAGCGGTACCACAGCGAAGTCCGTCAAGGCCTCAGTGCAAGCTGCCACGACGCCACCTGCGCCCAGAGTAGCACGCGCCCCAACCGAAAGCCAGGCCAACTTCGTCAAGCAACACTCCGAAGTTGCCAGCGCCATTGAAAAGAAGACCGGGATTCCTGCCGGCTTTATGCTCGGGCAAGCCGGTCACGAGACCGGCTGGGGCAAACACGAGATCAAGCTTAAGGGTGGCACCCCATCGTGCAACCTCTTCGGCATCAAAGCCGGTGCCAACTGGACCGGCAAGGTGGCAGAAGTTACGACCACCGAATATGTTAACGGCGCTCCACAGAAGTGCGTGCAAAAATTCCGGGCGTATGACTCGTACGCCGATGCCTTCAAAGACTATGCGCGCATGATCTCCGAGAGCCCGCGCTACGCCAAGATCAAGGATCAGACTAACTCCGCTCAATCTTTCGCCAGTGGCTTGCAAAAGGCCGGCTATGCGACTGACCCGGACTATGCAGCAAAA
The DNA here is from genome assembly GCA_903958915.1 of uncultured beta proteobacterium. Taxonomy (GTDB): domain Bacteria; phylum Pseudomonadota; class Gammaproteobacteria; order Burkholderiales; family Burkholderiaceae_C; genus Allorhodoferax. The sequence goes on along the minus strand of CAJBVC010000087.1, from coordinate 450 downwards.
CTAAGTCGCGCCATTAACACGACTCTCGCCATCCGCCGGGCGCAGGCCTAAAGCGCGACCATCATGGGACTACTCAACGTTGGAACCCGGGCGCTGCAAGCCAACCAAGTTGCCTTGCAGACTGCAGGCAACAACATCGCCAACGTCAATGTGCCCGGATACTCGCGGCAAAAGGCGGTTCTGACAACGGTGCCGGGGCAATACTCTGGCAGCGGCTATGTGGGCCAAGGCGTCACCGTTCAGACCATCCAGCGCAACTTCAGTGAATTTTTGACCCGCCAATCCACATTGGCGACATCAACCCAATCGGCTGATGTCACCCGCTCCGACAAGCTGCGCCAGCTTGAAGGCATATTTGCAGGTGGCCCCCAAGGTCTGGGCGCATCCATCAGCGACATGATGAACGCGTTTTCCGACGTTGCCAACGCGCCAACCGACATGACCGCTCGC
>CAJBVC010000086.1 GCA_903958915.1 uncultured beta proteobacterium | reverse complement strand
GCAGGACGCCCTTGGGTGCCAAGCTCCTTAACAGGGTTGGCATCAACGGGCGCCACAAGTAGTTTGTCACGATCACCGCGTCGAATTGCCTGGGTTTTCCCGACACGGTAAGCGGCCAGGTTTCACTTTCCATGTCCGCCTGTAGCAGCGTGGCGCAGCCTGACAAATGCAGGGCGCCCGACAGGTCTCGATCGATTCCTGTCACCCGATGGCCGTGATCGGCAAACCACTGTGTGTGCCGTCCAGCGCCGCACGCCACATCGAGCACATCCGCATTGGCCTTTAACAAATGCGTCCAACGAGTTATCCAGGGTGATGGGGGCATTTCCATGGCGAAACCGGTATGGCTAAAAGCAGGCCCACAACTCATTCACCATTTGCACGAGAAAGTCGGGCCGGGTGTAGAGATAAAAAACGCCGGCCAACACAATGGCTGCCCCGATAGCGATAAGCAGGCGACCAGACGCTTTCATGCGGCCGTAGTCCCTTGAACAAAAGGGCGGGCAATAGAGGCTTCCCTGACGGGGAGATTGATCAATGCAGCCGCCACACCCAGTCCAATGGCGATGTACCAGACGACGTCATAGCTGCCGGTGGTGTCGTACAGGTATCCGCCCAGCCAAACACCCATAAAAGAGCCAATCTGGTGGCTAAAGAAAACAAATCCCCCAAGCATGGACAGGTGTGCCACGCCAAAAATCTGTGCAACCGTTGCATTGGTGGGTGGAACGGTGGATAACCATAGAACCCCCATCACTGCGGAAAAGAGATACACACTGGAAGGTGTCAGAGGCGCAATCAGGAACATGGTGATGGCCACCGACCGGGCGAAATAGATGAACGCAAGAATATTCTTCTTCTGCATTTTCTGCCCAAGCACGCCGGCGGCGTAGGTGCCAAAAACATTGAACAAGCCAATCAGCGCCAAGGAGTAACTCGCTACTTGCGGCGTGAGTCCGTGATCGCGCAAGTAGCTTGGCATGTGTACACCGATGAAGACGACCTGAAATCCGCATACGAAATATCCCGCCATCAGCAACTGGAAACTGGGGTATTTGAATGCCTCCAGCAGAGCTTGCACGATGGTCTGATCGCGCCTGGGCGCAGCGGCTCCCCCAAACGCCGGTTCGCGCAGCCCCCAGGCCAACGGAATCATCAGCAGACAGGCCAACCCAAGCAGTACCAACGCCTGCTGCCAGCCAAACTGGCTGATCAGGAACCCCTCAGTGGGCACCATGAGAAACTGGCCAAATGATCCCGCGGCAGCTGCCACGCCCATGGCCCAGGATCTCTTTTCTGCACTGACGTTGCGACCAATCACACCGTAAATAACGGCATACGTGGTTCCCGCCTGCGCCATACCGATCAGCACGCCGGTACTCAAAGAAAAAAGCAGGGCTGTGGTGGCGTAGGCCATGCCCATCAGTCCCATAGCGTACAGGACCGAGCCACCCATGATGACGCGAAAGGCTCCAAAGCGATCGGCCAGCATGCCAGCAAAGATACCGGTCACCCCCCACACCAGGTTCTGAATCGCGATAGCGAACGCGAAAGTTTCCCGTGTCCAGTTCTGTGCCTGTGTGATCGGCTGCAACCACAGCCCGAAACCGTGACGCACGCCCATGGACAGGGTCACAATGGTGGCTCCACAGGCTAAAACCTGCAGCGTCGAGAGCGGTTTGTGCGAGATCGTCATGCCCCAATTGTCGCCAATCCTGAGTGCTTGCGCGTTGCTGGAATTGCTGCAGGGAAAAGCAGGCTGTTGTTATGTACAGGAAAACGCGATCCTGCGTCTACAATCGCGCCCTATGTCTGTCAAACCCCATTCTGAATATTCCGAAGGATCGATCCGCGTCCTCAAAGGGCTGGAGCCGGTCAAACAGCGGCCCGGCATGTACACGCGCACCGACAACCCGTTGCACGTGATCCAGGAGGTTTTAGACAACGCGGCTGACGAGTCGCTCGGTGGCTACGGCAAGAAAATCAAGGTCATCGTGCATGCTGATGGATCGGTGACCGTCGAGGACGATGGGCGCGGCATCCCGTTCGGCATGCATCCCGAAGAGAACGCACCGGTGATCGAGTTGGTCTTTACGCGCCTGCATGCCGGCGGCAAGTTCGACAAGGGCAAGGGCGGAGCATACAGTTTCTCCGGCGGACTTCACGGGGTGGGCGTGAGCGTGACCAATGCGCTGGGCAAGCGTCTGGAGGCCACCAGTTACCGCGAGGGCTCGGTGGCCCGCATCGTATTTGAAGGTGGCGATGTCACCGAGCAGCTGCAGATTCGCAAAACTACGGAGGGTGATCGCAGGTCAGGCACCACCGTGCGGGTTTGGCCGGACGCCAAGTACTTTGAGTCGGCGGTGCTGCCGATGGCCGATCTGACGCACTTGTTGCGCAGCAAAGCCGTGCTCATGCCGGGTGTGAGCGTTTCGCTCCTGGTCGAAAAGACCCGGGAATCGCAAACCTGGCTGTACAAGGGAGGCCTGCGTGACTATCTGGAGCAGACCCTGAACGGGGAACCGGTGATACCGATGTTTGATGGCGAGGGTTTTGCCGACGCGCAGAGCGACAACTTCGCAGAAGGCGAGGGTGCCGCTTGGTGCGTGGCCTTCACCGAAGATGGGCAACCCGTGCGTGAGAGCTACGTGAACCTCATTCCGACCAGCGCCGGTGGCACCCACGAGAGTGGACTGCGTGACGGTCTGTTCACCGCGGTCAAGAGTTTCATCGAGTTCCATTCGCTGCTGCCCAAAGGCGTAAAGCTGATGCCTGAGGACGTGTTTGCGCGGGCCAGCTATGTCCTGTCGACCAAGGTGCTCGACCCCCAATTCCAGGGTCAGATCAAGGAGCGCCTGAACTCCCG
>CAJBVC010000085.1 GCA_903958915.1 uncultured beta proteobacterium | reverse complement strand
TCAAGCGCCAGCTGCGCGTCGCCCTTGAGACCAGCAGAAGTCAGCATGACCATCGGCAGCTGCCCGCATCCAGCTAGCTCGAGGATGTGTCGGGCCACGGTAAAACCATCCATTTCTGGCATTTGTGCGTCCAGCAGCACCAGGTCGCATGCACGGTGCCCCGGGCCCGCAGCCGCCAACCACTGCAATGCGGCCCGACCAGAATCTACCGCATGCGGCTGCATGCTCTCCGCACTCAATGATCGTGTCAGCACCAGCCGGTTGATGGCGTTGTCATCGACAATCAATACCCTCAGACCCTGAAAATGTGCCATCGCCGGCACCGGCGCTGGCGCCACGGCGTCCTGATCTACCCGCAAAGTAAAGTGAAAAACGCTGCCCTGGCCTACGCTGCTTTCAACCCAAATTGTTCCCCCCATGGCAGCGACCAGGCGCGAGCAGATGGTCAAACCCAACCCGGTGCCACCATACTTGCGGGTGGTCGAACTGTCTTCCTGAGAGAACGCATCAAAAATGGCGCCCAGCTTGCTCGCGGGAATACCAATGCCGCTGTCCTTGACCGAAAACCTCAACTGCGTACCGTCGCTGGGCGCAACGCGCGCCACCGACACGACAATCTCGCCCTTTTCAGTGAACTTGATGGCATTGCCAATGATGTTTACCAGCACCTGTCGCAGCCGGCCTGGATCTCCCACGACGGCCAATGGCACGTCGGGTGCAAGATCGAGCACCAGTTCCAGCCCCTTTTCATTGGCGCGCAAAGCCACCGTCTTGAGTGTCTCAGCCACCGACTGACCCAGATTGAACGGAATGTGTTCGATCTGCAACTTGCCGGCTTCGATCTTGGAAAAGTCGAGGATGTCGTTGATCACACGCAGCAGCGAGTCTGCCGACGACTTCACAATTCCCAGGTACTCGCGCTGTTCGTCATCCAGTGTGGTGTCGAGCAGCAGGTCGGTCATGCCAATCACGCCATTCATGGGCGTGCGAATTTCATGGCTCATATTGGCCAGGAAATCCGACTTGGCGCGGCTCGCCGCTTCTGCGTCTTCCTTGGCTTTCTGGAGTTCTTCGGCAGCCTGTTTCGATGCCGTAATGTCGGTGAAGTAACCATTCCAGACCCAGCCGCCATGGGACAACTGGCGTGGATGCGCTTCCCCGTGCACCCAGACAATGGCGCCAGAGTGCTTGTGCACCATTCGGAAATCTACGGCCTGAGCCAGCGTGTCAGAGTTGGCAACGCCCAGCGCGGCAGCAAACAGCGCCCGGTCATCCGGATGCACCCGCTGCGGCAATAAACCGGTGTTCTCGACGATCGCGTCGGCGGTCTCGCCACAGATTGCATCGATCGTGGCACTCATGAAAGTGATCTTGAACTTGCCGCTATCTTCCACGTAGTACTGAAAAACAGCGACCGGAATATTCTCTGTGACCTCTCTCAGCCTGGCGTCGGCTTCCTTCAACGCCGTTACGTCCTGCCAAATGCCCGTGAATATGGTGGCACCATCCTTGGCGAGGTCGGGCTCCGGGTTGATCTCCGCGCGGATCCAGCGCAGACCGCCTTTCTCCATGCGAATGCGGTACTCGCCGCGCCAGATGCTGCGTCGCCGTGCGGCATCCTGAACACCATCGATGACGCGCTGCCGGTCGTCAGCGGACATCTGCCGCATGGCGAGGCTGGCTTCCTCCTTGAGTTCTTCCGGGGTAAAGCCCATCACTTCGCGAACCCGCTCACTGACAAACGTAAACCGATAGCTGCTCTCGCCAACGTGCCACTGAAAAACCACCCCAGGTACCGTATTGGTAATGTGGCGCAACCGAGCCTCAGCGGCCTTCATCGATGCTTCCATCTGCTTGCGCTCGGTGATGTCCGTGCGTATCGCCACGTACATGGACGGGTTCCCGGAATCGTCACGCAGTGGAACAATCGTTGCCGCAACCCAGTACAGATGGCCGACTTTGGCCTTGTTGCAAATTTCGCCGTGCCACACCTGTCCAGACGCAATGGTCTCCCACATGCTGGTAAAGAATGCCTTGTCATGCACCCCGGAATTCAGGATGCGATGGTTCTGGCTAAGCAATTCCGCACGTGTATAGCCACTGATATCACATAGCTTGTCATTGGCATACAGGATGTCACCTGCCATATTGGTGGTGCTGACAATTGCATGCTGGTCCAACGCAAACTTCTGATAGGCCAGATCGGTCAGCGCTTCGTGCAAGTCGAGCTGGCTCTCCTCGTGCTGACGCACCAGATCGCGCATGATCAGCGACAGGGTCTCCAGGTTGTCATCCGCACTCAGGGTCTGTTCTGTGTCGATCGACGCCATCAATTCGCGGGCAGTTTCACGCAAGGAATCGATGGCCCGGGTACGGCTGGCCAACTCATCACGCAGGCGTGTGTTGCTCTGGGTCAGTTCAACCGAACTCAACTCCAGGCTGCG
>CAJBVC010000084.1 GCA_903958915.1 uncultured beta proteobacterium | reverse complement strand
GTCGACGACACACCCGAAAACATCGACCTACTGACCGAGGTGCTCGACCCCTATTACCTGACCAAGGTGGCCCTCAACGGTGAGAAGGCCCTGAAGATCATGGCCGGGGAGGTCAAGCCGGATCTGATTTTGCTCGACATCATGATGCCTGGTATCAGCGGCTACGACGTGTGCCAGCGCCTCAAACGCAACTCCGACACACATGGCATTCCCATCATCTTCGTCACCGCCATGAATGAAATGGAAGACGAAAAGAAGGGTCTGGAGTTGGGCGCAGTGGACTACATCACCAAGCCCATCAGCCCTTCTATCGTGCTGGCCCGGGTGCGCACGCACCTGGCGTTGTACGACCAGACACGCGAGCTGGAGCGGCTGGTGGCACTGCGCACCCAGGAGCTGGAAACCACCCGCTTCCAGATCATCCGCCGGCTCGGCAGGGCCGCCGAATTCAAGGACAACGAAACCGGTAACCACGTCATCCGCATGAGCCACTACGCACGCCTGACAGCGCAGGCCGCAGGCATGGCCAGTGCGCAGGTCGACATTCTGTTTCACGCCGCTCCAATGCACGATGTGGGGAAAATCGGTATACCCGACAACATCCTGCTCAAACCCGGCAAGCTCGACGAACTTGAATGGGAAGTGATGCGCCAACACCCTGCGATGGGCGCCGGCATTATCGGAAACCATAGCGATGCGTTGCTTCAAGCCGCCCGCAGCGTGGCCGTCACACACCACGAGAAATGGGATGGCAGTGGCTATCCCTATGGCTTGCGTGGGGAGGAAATTCCGATCTTCGGCCGCATTGTGGCGATAGCCGACGTCTTTGATGCACTGACCACCGAGCGTCCCTACAAAAAGGCCTGGACCGTGGACGCCGCATTGGAATTGATCGATGAAAGTGCAGGCAGCCACTTTGACCCGGGCTTATCTGCGCCATTCAAGTCGGCATTGCCAGCGATGCTGCAGATCAAGTCGCAGTACGCTGAAGAGAACGGTGCGCTGCCCGACCTGGACTTCACAAAACCAGGGGCGATTTAGGGAGCTAGCGCGCGCGGAGAGTGCGTAGGCAGCTATCGAATTTGTAGCAACCTGCCCCATAGCCTTGAAACAAGGCTACTTGACGTGGAGCCAAAAAGCTTGCCATTAGCAATCCGTATATCGATGAATGTATGCTGCCAACTTGGTGTCGACCAGTCTAATGTGATTGAGCAACCAATCAACCAAGAAGGACTCCCAGATACCTTGATCTAATGTCCCATCTTCGATCTGAAGTGTGACTTCGTCCAGCCGGGAAATCAAGGCATGGTGCAAACGAATGTGGTTAGAAATATCTGGGTAGTTTATGGACCGCATGACAAATTCCTCGTGCTTGAAATGCTCACGGGTATACGCATACATCTCCGCCGCACACCGCTTTGGTTCGTCCTTTCCAGTAGCGCGTAGAAATCCATTGACTTTTGCAAACCACTCCTGATGCTGTGCGTCAATCAGTGGTTCACCAATGCAATATCGCTTCTTCCACTCAATTTGCACAAATGCGCTCCTTCGATTCCTACTGGGATTACGGGCTATACCCACTCAACGGCAGACACTTCGGAGCAATGTGGCGCCATGGCGGCGTTTATCCAACGAATAACCTCTCGTTTGGGTTCAGAATTTGAGCGCCATTATGTCTCTTGATGCCGCGATGTTGCCCTTAGCCAAGCCGGTGCGGTACTTGTCCAGCCGATTGAGGTCATAAACGTAGTTGACCATCAACCCGAAAGATTGCTTGATGCCTTTGGCGGAGCCATCCCCAGCCCAATTCAATCGCTCAATGCGAGCACCGTTTCCCAGGTGAAAACGCGCCACCGGGTCTGCTGGTTTGCCATCAACCATTGCGCTCGTCAGGTAGTGCGCTGCACTTTGCATCAACATGTGGCACTCAGGCGCCTTGGAGTCCAGGGCAAGCGACTCGTCGAACGCAGCCAGCAGTTCGGGCGCAGAGATTGCCTTGGTGCCGACAGATTGCTCCAAGGCTATACGCGCCTTGGCATCGAGTTTTTCAAGTAGGGCATCGGCATTCTTGCTCAGCCAAGTGCGCAGTCCGGGTATCGGTGAGAGTGTGGCAAAGGTCTTGAGCCTGGGAAACTCAGCTTTCAGGGTCTCGACCACACGTTTGATCAGGGAATCACCAAAACTCACGCCGCGCAGTCCGGGCTGAGTATTGCTTATGGAATAAAAGATGGCCGTAGTGGCTTTGGTGAGGTCCTCCGCCGCTGCGGACTCATCCAGCAGCGGCAGAATAGCCTGTGGTAATTCGTGCAGAAGCGCCACCTCGACGAAGATAAGTGGCTCATTGATCAATTGCGGGTGAAAGAATCCGTAGCAACGGCGGTCGGAATCGAGTCGGTTTTTGACGTCATTCCAGTCGCGAATATCGTGCACCGCCTCGTACTTGATTAGCTTCTCTATCAGCGAAGCAGGAGAATCCCAACTGATGCGGCGCAGTTCCAGAAAGGCAACGTCGAACCATGTCGCAAACAGGTTTTCCAATTCAGCATCAAGCGCAAGCAAGCGCTTTTCCGTCTTCAGGTGGGGCAGCAAGTCAAGGCGCAACTGCACTAGAAATGGCATTCCCCCCGAGGACACGGCAAATCGCTGTAACAGGCGGGTGCGTGGCGATACCAGGGCCCGACGCAACCCAATTTCGGCAGCACCCTCATCTGCCGTGTTTTGGGCCTCGTCGTATTGCCTACGTGCCGCCTCGACCTTCTTCGGGTCCGGGGCAAATTGCTCGCTCATCAATAACCAGCAATCGCGCCTCTGAGCCGGGGTGGCGGTGGCATACCAGAGCGCGAGGTCACCGGCGTGCCGGCCGCCCTCGACCTCGCTAATCTGACTGTCGACAATCGCCTGCATGGCGCTCAATGTGCGGCGTAACTCGCGGGGCGACAAAGCCTCTTCTTTGTGGCGCAAGGTGCCCGCTAGACGCTCTCGGGTGGAGCGAAGACGGTGTGAAGGAACGCCAGAGTTGCTCGACGCCCCGCTACCGATGGTCTCTGAAGGCAGGACATTTGTTTCTGCTGCGGTAGCGATATGCTCATGGTCAAGGGGCGCCGTGACTGCATTGGGCAAGTATCTTTCCGCCGGCAACAGTTTGAAGACGTTGCGCTGCAGCCATGCCGGGGCGTTCATGTGCTCGACCTACCTTTCTTGCGAATAGCCGTGAAGTGCAAACGGGGCGACTTGCGTTTTGCGCCATCGCAAGCGCAGCCAAGAATCCACCCTATCTCTCATAATAGTTAAACTGTTACCAAGTACGGTTGCGGCTTGCGCCTAATTTATTGCATAACACGCCAATACGATCAAACCTCACAGGCGAATGCCGAAGCTTCCAAGAACATGCGCCCCCTGAACGCCACGATCCCAATGTCGTTTGTGCAAAACATGCTGATGGGTGCCAGACGCTCGCTGGCACCGAAGAGTATTGATGCACTGGTTTTGACGGCGGGCATTGCGCCGGCCCTGCTTGAGCAGCGTGGTGCCCGTGTGACGCGTGAGCAGTTTGTACGGCTCTACCAGGTGATTGCACTGACTACGGGCGATGAAATGCTGGGACTTTGGTCCCGTCCGATTCGCGCCGGCACCCTGAAGTACCTTGGCCTTTCTCTTCTCGACGCGCCGTCGGTGCTGGTGGCCCTGTACCGCTTTACCCGCTTCTGGAATCTGTTGCTCGACGACTATTCCTTGGAATTGGCACGCAAAGACCAGATCGTGACAATCTTGCTCACGCCCTTGGAGGGGACCACAACACCAACCATCTTTGGGCATGAACTGATGATCAAACTCAGTCACGGCATGGCGTCCTGGTTGCTTGGTCGGGAGCTGCCATTGGTGGGTGTGGGTTTCGGTTTTGCGCGTCCTGCCAATTTCTCGGAGTACGCGCACCTTTTTCCCGGTCCGGTGAATTTTGATCAGAACCACTCTTCGGTCACCTTCTCCGAGACCCTGTTGCGACAACGATTCCACCGCACCAAGGCGGAACTCATACGATTCGTCAAGCGAGCTCCGGATGACTGGATATTCGTCACTTTTGACCATGGCTCGGCCGGCCGAAAAGTCCGGGAATTTCTATCGACCAAAGGTGCGACATCGCCCACTCTGGCGGCTGCCGCGGCGGCACTGCTCATGTCCGACCGGTCGCTTTCCAGAAAACTTGCCCTGGAGGGAGTTACGTTTCAGAAGATCAAGGAAGAAATTCGACGCGACCATGCCATTGAGCATCTGGTCAAGACCCATCAATCGATCGATCAAATTGCAGGCTTCGTGGGATTTGACAACACAACAGCCTTTCACCGCGCATTTCGGTCTTGGACTGGAAGCACTCCGGGTGCCTACCGGCGCTAGGCCCGTGGAGCGTGCGTAGGCAGCTATCTAATTTGTAGCAACCTGCAGCACCAGCTTGCCAAAGTTCTCGCCGTTGAAGAGCTTGAGCAAGGTCTCGGGGAAGGTCTGCAGACCCACCACCACGTCTTCCTTGCTCTTCATGCGTCCATCCTTGATGTAGCCCGCCATTTCGGCAATCGCCAGGTGGTAGCGGTCGGCATAGTCGAACACCACGATGCCTTCCATGCGGGCACGGTTGACCAGCAGGCTGAGGTAGTTCTTGGGCCCCTGCACCGCGGTGGTGTTGTTGTACTGGCTGATGGCGCCACAGATGATGATGCGGGCCTTGCGGTTGATGCGTGCCAGCACATCGTCGAGGATGTCGCC
>CAJBVC010000083.1 GCA_903958915.1 uncultured beta proteobacterium | reverse complement strand
TGGTCTGCACCGAGTTCCAGCAGGCGTGCCACACTCACGATGCCCACTACATCATCGAGCGATCCGCGGCACACCGGGTACCAGGAGTGCGCACCGTGCCCGCCGGCCCCACTCACCTGCGCCAGGCACTGGGCGACCGTGCTCGCAGCGTCAAGCCACTCGATATCGGAGCGGGGCAACATGATGGAGGTGAGGGGTCGATCGTCGAGGTGAAACACGTTGCGCACCATCTGGTGCTCGTGCTGCTCGATGATGCCAGCATCCACACCTTCCTCCAGGCTTGCCGAAATCTCGGCTTCAGTCACTGCACGGTTGTCGGCCGTATCGATGCGCAACACTTTGAGCATGCCGTGGGTACACATGGAGAGCAGTCGCACAAACGGTTTGGTAAGAGTCGCGACCCATGTCATCGGGCGGGACACCAGCCGAGCCACCGCTTCCGGGTAAAGCTGACCGATGCGCTTGGGCACCAGTTCACCAAACACGATGGTGACGAAGGTGATGACCGTCACAACAATGGCCGTGGCAGACACCTCGGCGGCGCGGTGCGTCACCCCAAGATACGACTGCAGCCAGGCAGACAGCAAATCACTGAAGGCCGCCTCTCCCACAATGGCATTGAGCATGCCAATCGAGGTGATTCCCACTTGCACGGTGGAGAGAAATTGTGTGGGGTTGTCCAGCAGTGCCAGTGCCGCTTGCGCGCCTTTGTCACCCGCGTCGGTCATGGCCTGCAGCCGAACTTTGCGGCTCGCCGTCAACGCCAGCTCCGACATCGCAAACACGCCGTTGAGCAGCGTGAGCAACACGATCAGAAACAACTCCATGAAACTCCAGCGAAAATGAAGACATGGCACTTTACCTTATCGGCGATATTCAGGGCTGCGACGGCGCGCTGCAACGCCTGCTCGACAAACTGGATTTCTCACCTAGCCGCGACACCCTGTACGTTTTGGGCGATCTGGTCAACCGCGGGCCGGACTCGGCAGCGGTGCTGCGCCGGATGATGGCCTATGGCGATGCGGCGCGCTGCATTCTGGGCAACCACGACCTGCACCTGCTGGCTATTGCCCATGGTGCACGCGCACCAGACCGCAGGGACACGCTGGACGGTGTGCTGGATGCCAGCGACCGTGACGCGATGCTGACATGGCTCATGCACCAGCCACTCGCACGACGCATTCAACTACAGGGCCATGTGCTGCTACTGGTACACGCCGGCGTGTTGCCGCAGTGGTCGGTCGAGCACACACTGACACTGGCCGACGAGGTGGCGTCCATGCTGCAAAGTGCGCAGGCGCAGACCTTCTTCGACGCCATGTACAGCAACCTGCCAGCGCGATGGAGCGAAGGTTTGCAGGGTGTCGAGCGCTGGCGCGTCATCGTCAACGCGCTGACACGCATTCGGTTTTGCACCGCGCAGGGCGAGATGGAATTCGAAACCAAGGAAGGCGCACCCGCCGCCCCGGCAGGATTCATGCCCTGGTTTGATGCTCCGGACCGCGCTACCCAGGCGGTCGGTGTCGCCTTTGGTCACTGGTCCATGCTGGGTCGGTTGCATCGGGAGAATTTGTACTCGCTCGACACCGGATGCGTGTGGGGTGGCTCGCTTAGCGCGCTGCGCCTGGACTCCTGTGGCGACCCGGCGCGCCATGAATTGCTGCAGGTGGCCTGTCCAATGGCCCAGCAACCAGCTCGCGATACTCAAAAGCGCTCCTGATTCAGGAGCTTCTCACGCAGGTTCTACGGGCCTCGCAGCCTTATTCGGTCTTGAAAAGTGCGGCGACCTTGCGCTTGGGTTTGATGTTGGCCGAGATGCTGCGTGAGGCAGGACGGGCGGTTGCTTCCCATGAAGGTGCAGGCTTGTCCGCCACAGCAGTAGGTTCATACGGCTTGTCGAAAAACGGGTCACGCGAAGGTGCCGGTGGGCGTGCATAGTCACTGCGCGGTGGACGTGGTGGGCGAGGTGCATAGCCGTCTTCACGGTTGCCGCGACCTTCGGTCCGCGGTGCGCTGCGGCCGTTGTCGCCACCGGCTTCACCGTCGTGGGCGTACATGCGCCGGCCATCATTGATGCGACCCTGTTGGCGGATGTTGGGCAGGTTTTCGTCAAACTCGAGTCCTTCGAGTTCAATCTTCGTTTTGATCAATTTTTCGATGTCGCCTACCAGGCGCGCATCGTTGTTGCCACTGACAAAACTCACCGCCAGACCAGCCGCTCCCGCCCGGCCGGTGCGACCAATGCGGTGCACATAATCTTCGGCATTGAACGGAATATCAAAATTGAATACGGCAGGCACATCCTTGATGTCCAGGCCCCGAGCCGCCACGTCGGTGCAGACCAGCAAATCGACTTCGCCGGACTTGAACGCATCCAGCGCTTTCAGCCGCTCATCCTGGCTTTTGTCCCCGTGCAAAGCCGTCGTCTTGAGACCCTCGCGCTCCAGCGAACGCGCCAGGCGGGCACACCCCAGCTTGCTGTTAACGAAAACAAACGCCTGCTTCATACCGCGCGTACGCAGCACCTGGTGCAAGGCATGGCGCTTTTCATCTTCTGGCACGCTGTAGAAATGCTGTTCCACGGTGGATGCCGCGGCGTTGGAGCGTGCCACCTCGATGGTGACCGGGCTTTGCAGGTAACTGTTCGCCAGGCGCTTGATCTCGGGAGAAAACGTGGCCGAAAACAGCAGCGTGGTCCGCTGCTTGGGCAGGTAGGAAAGAATGCGCTGCAAATCGGGCAGGAAGCCGATATCGAGCATGCGGTCGGCTTCGTCGAGTACCACGTACTCCACCTGGTTGAGCACCGCGTTTTTCGCCTCGATGTGGTCGAGCAGACGC
>CAJBVC010000082.1 GCA_903958915.1 uncultured beta proteobacterium | reverse complement strand
ACTACAACCAGGAAGCCTGGAACGGCCAAGCGGGACCGCACCCGGTGGCCGACGTGCTGGCCCGTATGCAGCGCAATGGCGTGCGTGCCGTCGTGTCCAACTCGCGCCCCAATGACGGCACCAAACTGCTGGCGGCAAGCATTGAGACGCGTGATGCAGGCGTCACTTTGGTTCCCTTCATCCGCCTGTATCGCAACCGTGCCGATTACGACAGCTGGTTCAAAGACGAGTCCATTTTTGCCATGGTGCAGACCGAGTTTGCCCAGGGAACGGCCAGCGGACCGTATCGGGGCATCGGTGAATTTCATCTGTACGACAGCGCCAACGCCAATGGCGCCATTGCCAGAAAGCTGATGGTATTTGCAGAAGAGAAGGGGCTGGCCATACTGGCCCATGTGGATGACGTGGCGATTGACCTGCTGATGGCGCACACCCCTTCCCAGGGCCAGCGCACCCGTTTGATCTGGGCGCATACCGGGATTGGCGGCGCGTCTGTGGCGCGGGTTGACGCCTTGCTGGCGCGGTATCCCCTGCTGATGGGCGAACTTTCCTACCGCCCCGGGCTGACCTGCCCGGATGCCCAGGGCGGCGAGCGGCTCTGCCCAGAGTGGCGTGCGTTACTACTCAAGTACCCGACACGGTTCCTGATTGGGTCAGATACCTGGGTCAACCAGCGCTGGCTGTATTACGATGAACTTATGAAGGGATACCGTGCGTGGCTGGGCGACCTGCCGCCCGAGGTGGCCAGCAACATCGCATGGAACAATGGCGCGCGGCTCTTCGGTGTGCCACACAATGGGAATAAACCATGATGCAACTGCACTACTACCCCAGCACCGCCAGCATGATCCCCCACCTCGTGCTGGAAGAACTGGGTGTGCCTTTCGAACTGATGTTGGTGGACCGCGCAGCCGACGCCCACAAGTCTGCCGCCTACCTGCAACTCAACCCCAACGGACTGCTGCCCGCGCTCACCGATGGCGACCTGGTGCTGTACGAAACGGCCGCCATCTGTCTGCACCTGTGCGATGCCTATCCAGACAAGCACCTGGCACCGCCGCCGGGAACAGCTGCCCGTGCGCATTTCTATAAGTGGTTGGTGTGGCTGACCAATGCGTTACAGACCAGCCTGATCGTCTACTTCTATCCGGAGCGCTGGGTGGCAGAGGGCAACATCGCTGGTGCGGCCGAGGTCAAGGCACAGGCGCAAATGAAAGTCGGGGGCCTGCTGGACCAACTGGACGCCGAACTAGCCCGCCACGGTGGTCCGTGGTTTATGGGCGAAGCGTTTACGGCGCTGGACCCTTATGTCTTTACCCTGTGCCGCTGGACCCGCAACTTCAGCACGCGCCCGGCCCGGTCGTTACCGAACCTGGGGGCGTACCTGCAGCGCATGCTCGCGCGACCGGCGACCCAGCGTGTGCTGGCACGCGAGGGGCTGGTTGCGCCATTTGTTTGAGCGCGGTGGTGCCTGCAATGCGGGCCGCACGATCGGGAAAAGAGCCGTTCGAAATTTTCTAGTCCTGGTTTGGTCGTTTTGCGCTTTAAAGCTTTTTGACCATGTGAAACTTGACAATGCCGTGCGGGAAAAGACGGTTCTCGTAGGCAATTTGATAGCCCTGCGCCAGGTACAGGTGCGGTGCCTGGAACGAGAAGGTTTCAAGAAAAACGGAGCTGCAACCATGTGATTGGGCACGCTCTTCAAACGCACTCAGTAAGGCGGACCCGATGCCGCATCGGCGGTGGCTCTCGTGGACCCAGAGTTGCTGCAATTCGGCACAAGGCCCCCAGCGCCGCCCAATGGCGCCGCCCAAGACCACCGCAACACTGTCTTTGGCGTAGCACGCGATCGGCTGGACCTCGTGCAGGGGAGCAGCTTCGTCGTTGGCCTTGCTCAGTCCCTCGTCAACGACCAGGGCATCCGCGCCGGAAGTGCCGGAGTCATAAAAACTGATGGCCGGGATGGTTTTCATGGATATATGTGTCGAGCGTGGGCCAGGGTTGAAGATGCTTCCATGCCTTCGCCACTGTTACATCGCGACTAGCGCCCCGAACGCGCCAGATAACGCTTGCGCCAGAAAAAGATGATCAGGGTCAGTGCGATCGTCACCATGGTCCCCATCGCCCAAAAAACGCCAGATTGTTGGTGAATCAACGGCAGGGCGTCGAAGTTCATCCCGAAAAAGCCGGTAATGAGGTTCAATGGCAAGAAGATGGCAGTAAGCACCGTGAGCGTGCGCATGATGTCATTGGTGCGACTGCCCTGTACGCTGAAATGCATTTGCACGGCAGTTTCGGCACTTTGCTCGAGGCGGCGCACGTGGTGCACCACACGTTCGATATGTTCGAGCACATCGCGGCTGCGCACCTGCAGCAGGTCGCGGTCGCGCTGCTCTGCGGGGACGCTGGTATCGGGCCAGGTTTTGATGGCCTCGATCCAGTCCTGCACCGCGGCACGCTGGTCTTCACAGATCTCATCGAGGTGGTGCAGCGACAGGCGCGCTTCGAGCAGCGAGGCCCAATTGTTGAAGCGCGTCTTCGGGTTGAGCAGTTCGCTTTGCCAGTGATCCAGCTGGTGCGTGAGCTCCCTGCGCAGCTCCAGAAACCCGTCGACCATCAGGTTGACGATGCGCAGCATCATGTCGGCTGGACTGGCCGGCAAACGCACACCAGCAACACGGTTGTCGGCATGGGCGGCCTGCAGTAGTTTGGTCGCGTAGGTGTCGCGTACAGTGCAGTCCGCCGGGTGTACTGTCAAAAGAACGCGGTCAAAAACGACAAAACCAACCGGACTGGTGTCAATGCGTCGCAGAATGGGAGGGCCACCGCGGGTCGGTACGGAAGCCGGATCGGGTTGGTCCTGCCAGGCGCCCGCCGCCAGCCGTCTGAACACCAGAACGTCGTACTGTGACGTGTAGTCGTAATGCGAGGGCAGTTGCCGGTTGAGCAGGTCGGAGATGTGCAGGTCCACCAACTGGTGGCCGCAATGCGACTGCAGCATGGCCTGCATCTGTACCTGCGTCGCTTCAAACTCGTCGCGCACACACGCCACCCAGACAAATCCCTGGGTGGGCGGTCCTGCGGCCGTTAGTGTCTGGAGATCGGCACTTTCAACCACGTTGCCGTTCGCTATGCTGAATATGCGCATGGAACTCCTCGCAGCCGAAATGTATTACGTAAAAAGTGCCATTTGCGCTCGCGGGTATTGCGTAGGCAGCTATGAATTACGTAGCAATCTCGCAGCGTCGCGGGCAAAGTAGGTGAGTACTCCATCGGCCCCGGCGCGTTTGAAAGCCAGCAGGCTTTCCATCATCACCGCGTCGTGGTCGAGCCAGCCGTTCTGGGCAGCCGCCTTGAGCATGGCGTACTCGCCACTGACCTGATAGGCAAAGGTGGGTACTTTGAACTCTTCCTTGACGCGGCGCACCACGTCCAGATAGGGCATACCAGGTTTCACCATCACCATGTCAGCGCCTTCGGCAATGTCCATCGCCACTTCACGCAGCGCCTCGTCGGTGTTGGCCGGGTCCATCTGGTAGACCTTTTTGTTGCTTTTGCCCAGGTTGCTGGCGGAGCCCACGGCATCGCGGAAAGGCCCGTAGAAAGCGCTGGCGTACTTGGCGCTGTAGGCCATGATGCGGGTGTGGATATGTCCCTTGGCCTCGAGTGCCTTGCGGATGGCTCCAATGCGACCATCCATCATGTCGCTGGGGGCGACGATGTCCACGCCGGCATCGGCCTGCGTCATGGCCTGGTGCACCAGCACTTCCACGGTTTCGTCATTCAGGATATAGCCTTCGGACTCGGGTCGGGTGTCGGGCAGGCCGTCCTGCCCGTGGCTGGTAAAAGGGTCCAGCGCCACGTCGGTCATGACACCCAGGCCCGGAAACTCCTTCTTCAGGGCGCGTACCACACGCGGAACCAGCCCGTCGGGATTGGTCGCCTCCTTGCCATCGTAGGTCTTCAAAGACTGGTCGACCACGGGGAACAGCGCCATGACCGGGATTTCCAGCTTGACGCATTCTTCGGCCACTGACAGCAGCAGGTCCAGGCTCAAACGTTCAACACCCGGCATGGACGCGATGGGGACGCGCTGCTGCTTTCCGTCAACGACGAACACCGGATAAATCAGGTCATGCGCGGTCAGCGCGTTCTCGCGGACCAGGTTGCGGGTGAATGTATCGCGCCGCAGTCGGCGCGGGCGTCCCATGGGAAAAGGGGCAAACGGTGTGGGTAGGGTCATGGGGAAAATTGTGCCTGAAACTTTGACCCGCCAGTAGACCTGCGCCAGTTTCGGCGTAAATCATGCGTCCTGAGTCCTCCAAAGAGCTGCTTTTTGTAAAGTTGGCGACAGCTTGTCTAGGCAATTGGTCTACGCACGCAAGAAATAGGTTGCAGGTTGGTAAAAGTGTTGCTATATTTCATGCCGGGTAGCTTGCTACCTCCCGCTTTTCCTCCCTGAGCGGGGCCTTGATGTGTGACAGCAAATAGGCTTACCACCCCAGCCCTTGTGCTGGGGTTTTTTTTGCAATGCACAAAACATCGGCTTCCCCCCTGGCACTGGCCTATGTGGCGCTGATTGTGTACGCCAGTCTCTACCCGTTTTCGGGTTGGCGCGATCAGGGTTTGCTTCCCTGGGGGTTTCTGGTTGCCCCGTGGCCGCGTTACTGGACGGGCTTTGATGTGGCCATCAATCTGGCGGGTTATGTACCCCTTGGGGCCTTGCTGGCGCTCAGTGTTTTGCGTGCCCGACGACGCCACGCTGCGCTGGTCCCGGTGCTGGTATGTGCGGTGCTTTCGTTCACGTTGGAAGCACTGCAAAGCTACTTGCCATCGCGTGTGGCATCACGCGAAGACCTGCTGCTCAATGCAGCTGGCGCAGCGGTGGGTGCACTCGCGACCCTTGTGTTGGACCACTGGGGAGTGATCCGGCGCTGGAGTCGGTTGCGCGCGCGCTGGTTTGTCGAGCAGTCACGTGGCGGCATGGTGCTGCTGGCGACCTGGCCGGTGGCGCTGATGTTCCCGGCTGCAGTGCCGTTTGGGCTGGGTCAGATCCAGTCGCGCTTGGAAGAAGTCCTGACACAGCAATTGGCGGGAACAGATTTCGCCTCGTGGTTACCGCAACGCACAACACCTTTGACGCCGCTGGGGTCGGGGGCGGAAATGGTGTGCGTGTTTCTCGGGCTCCTGATTCCTTGTCTGTTGGGATTTTGCGTCGTGCGTTCCATGCGGCGCCGTCTCTGGCTGGTAGGTGGAATCACTATGCTTGGCGTAGCTGCAACGGCGCTCTCGGCAGCGCTGAGTTGGGGACCCGCCCATGCGTGGGCATGGTTGGGCACACCCGCAATACTGGGTGTGGCACTGTGCGTGGTGATTTCCCTTGCGCTGTCGCTGGTGTCGTGGAGATCAAGCGCAGCGCTATTGTTGCTGGCGTTGGGGGTGTACCTCAGCCTGCTTAATCAGGCGCCTGAGAGCCCGTATTTTGCACAGACACTGCAAGCGTGGGAGCAGGGCAGGTTCATCCGGTTTCACGGCTTGGCCCAGTGGCTGGGCTGGCTGTGGCCCTACGCTGCGCTCATCTACGTGCTGCTGCAGTTAGGGCGCTCCGACAGCAAAACTAGAATCGACGCATGAATGCAACATCCAACAGTCCTTCGAGTTACTACCCACGCCACATCTTTTTCTGCTTGAACGAGCGCAAAGCCGGGGAGGCGTGTTGTGCGCAACACCATGCGCAGGAGGGATTTGACCACTGCAAAAAACGGGTCAAGGAGGCCGGCCTGTCAGGCCCGGGGCAGGTACGTGTGAATAAGGCGGGTTGCCTGGACCGCTGCGCCGCAGGACCGGTCGCCGTGGTGTACCCGGAGGGCGTCTGGTACACCTACGTTGATAACGGTGACATCGACGAAATCGTGGATTCTCATCTAAAGAACGGCAAGGTTGTGGAGCGGTTGTTGGTGCCTGCGCATCTGGGGCGTTGAAACGCACGCCTTCACGGTCGCCCTTCGCTAAACTCTCCCCCTTTGATCTCCGCTCGCCGGAGTCTGTAGATTGACGTACATCCCATGAAACCTTTTTTTGCTGCCGTCGTAGCGTTCATGTGCATGGCCGCGGGCGCGCAGACGGTCCAACCGCCCGAGGTGGCGGCCCGCGCCTACCTGCTGATGGATGTGACCGCCAATCAGATCCTGGCCTCCAAGGACATGGAAATGGCGGTCGAACCCGCGTCCCTGACCAAGCTGATGACCGCTTACCTTGTTTTCGACGCCCTGCGCAGCAAGAAACTGGACTTGAAGCAGACATTGCCGGTAAGCGAGCGCGCCTGGAAGATGCCAGGCTCACGCATGTTTATCGACCCGAAGATGCAGGT
>CAJBVC010000081.1 GCA_903958915.1 uncultured beta proteobacterium | reverse complement strand
TGCTGCCGACCGGGACAACACGAATCTTGTCGATGACATCCATGCCCGTTACGACTTTTCCAAACACGGCGTAGCCGTTCCCATCAGGTTTCGGCGCATTCAAATTTGCGTTGTCAACAACATTGATGAAGAACTGCGAAGTTGCGGAGTTTGGATCACCGGTACGCGCCATTGCAATGGTTCCACGATCGTTCTTCAAACCGTTCAATGCTTCGAGAGGTATGGGTGGCCGCGTAATCTTGGTATTCATATCGGGTGTGAACCCACCAGTCTGCACCATGAAACCGTTCATGACACGATGAAAAATAGTGCCCTCGTAGTGCTTGGCTTTCACATACAGCAAGAAGTTCTCGACCGTTTTGGGTGCCTTGTCGGGGTACAACTCGACCACAAAGTTACCCATACTGGTCTCAAATCTGACTTGTGGCGCAACCTGTGCCAACGCTCCCATTGGTACCAGCACCGCCGCGGTGGCGGCGATCAGTGCACGTCTCGTCCAGTGTTTCATTGCCAACTGCATTACATGACTCCCTCAAAAAAGATTTTCCAACGATTGTCTTGCCGAATCCAATATTGTCGCTTGGTCCAGCCGGTGCGGATTCCTTCGGCCACCTCCCCAAAGGTTACCACCATGGTGTCCGCTGTGTCGACCCAGCGCAGATACGACAGGTCTTTCAGCTGGATGGTGCGTCCCTGCGTTTCCGCCAGTTCGCCTTTAAGCGTCGGAAGCCACTGCGTCAGGGTCTTGCCGTTGCTCGAAAAGTCGGCTGTGTAAAAGGAAAGTACCTGCTGCAGATCACCGGCGGTTTTGGCATTGCGCCAAGCCAAAAGTGTGTCTTCAAACTGCTTGCTATCGTTTCGCACGCTGCGCGCCGGCACCCACTGGAGCTGATTGGCAATGATGACCGGTGTGGTCCGGACTTCCACCGTCTGGATGATGTGTTCGAGATCCGGATTGGCCAGAACAACGCAGCCATCGGTGGCCTGGGGTGGTCGCGCGAACTGGTTGGGCGGAGTACCGTGCAGCCAGATGCCGCTGCCCGTTTTGCCGCGCCTGCTGTCCAGCACATTGGGGTAGTTGATGGGCAGGGCACCAGAGCCGTAAAAGTCTTTCAGCGTTCTGCGGTCCAGGTTGCTGCTGATGTAGTAGATGCCCAGGGGCGTGCGCTGGTCCCCTTCGGCCGTCTTCGCCGTGCCGGCCTTACCCACGGAAACATAGTAGTCAGCCACCAGCCGCAGGCCGTCGGCGGTGTTCTCAAAGAGGTAGAGCCGCGATCGCGAAGAATCCACAGCGATGGCATGCCTGCTGCGCGGTGCCAGTGCAAGAAATTGGGTGGGCACCGAACCAGGCTGGGGACGTTCGCGCAAGGCACGCATGCGGCGCAATGACTCTTCGCGCAATTCTTCGATGACTGCACGGCCGGAGTCATCGGTCAAGCCGCCAGGGACGTCGCCCATGGCGCGCAGTGGACGCGCCTGAGCCAGCAGCAAATCGCCATAAACGAGCTGGGCCAGTTGAAAATTGGGTAACGCCTCTGCAAGGGCTTTCGCTTTGGGCAGCGCTTCGCGGATCTGTGCTTTGCCAATCAGTGCATATATCTCGATGAGCTTGGCTTCAGCAGCGCCGTCACTGCCGTTGACCAACGCCGCTTCCGCGGTTGCTGGTTTGTTCCTGGGTGAGCGCTGACCGGCTGCAAGCGACGTTGTGACGCAAGCCAATACCAGTGCAGCCGCAGCACATGCGGCGATTCGACGGATCACTGTTTCAGCTGCCGACCGACTCTTTGACAATCAGCCACTGATCGCCCTTTTTCTCCAGCGTCAACGTTTTCCGGCTCGAAACCGAGAGTCCATCAGCCTTGTAGTTCTGGCGAAACTTGGCTGCTGCACTGTTGCCATTCACGGACACATTAAGGTTGTCAATCTTGACGCTGATCTGCGACTTGCCGACGATACGCTTGCGCCGCTCTTCTTCCCACGTCGCGCGGCTCTGTGAGCCCGATGGATCAAACTCCTTGCCATATGCGGAAAGGTACGCTTTCATGTCCTTGGCAGACCAGGCGCTGGCCCAGTTGCGCACCGCAGACTCAACTTCCTTGGCGCTACCGCTACTGGCTGCAGCAGGCGATGCGGGCGCAGTTGCTGGCGCCGATGCTGCAGTGCTTTGACTGCTTGCCGCCGCTACCGGCTTGGTAATGGCGGCTGCGCTGCTGCTAGGTGCCTTGGGGGCAGCCGGTGCAGCGGCCACCGGCACGGGTTGCGGGAGGGTTGGCTTTTGGCCCTTGGCGGTGGGGTTGAACAGTTCACGGATCAGTGCCAGCTTGGGTGCAACGGCCTGATTGGCGTTGTCCAGTTGCAGCGCCTTGGTGTAGGCCTGGCTTGCAAGCTTGGCGTAGACGTCACCCAGGTTTTCATGCGCCGTGGCGTAGCTCGGGTTGGTGCGAATCGCCATCTCCAGCGCCGTGCGTGCCTTGTCAAACTGGCTTTGGCCGGCGTACAGCACAGCCAGGTTGTTATAGGGCTCGGGCAACTCGGGGAAGTCTTCCGTGAGCTTGGTGAAAGTTGCAATGGCGTCCGCCGGCTTGCCGCCGTCGCGCTGAATCACGCCCTTGAGGAAGCGCATTTGCGGGTCGCGCGGCTTGTTGGCCAGGTACTGATCGGCCTTGGTCAGTGCGTCGGCCAGCTTGCCAGCACGCACCAGCTGGGTCACGTCAGCGTATTCATCGGCATGGGCCTGGGAGAACACCAAGCCGACAAAAACGGCCAGAAGCCGCAGGGTGGGCAATGCAGGGTTACGGCGGTACGTCATGGTGTGATCGGGTCTCGCTGGGGGTAGTGCCCGTGGAATGGGGCTTTATACTGCGCTGAATTGTAGCGTTCACCAATCCTTTCCATATTCTCCAGCGTCGGTAGCAAGAGCCCAGCCGCCTGCGCCGCGCCACTGTATCGACCATGAGTTTGCACATTTTCAACACGCTCTCGCGTGTCCATGAACCGTTTACCCCGATTGAGCCAGGCCATGTGCGCATGTACGTATGCGGAATGACGATTTATGACTTGTGCCATATCGGCCATGCCCGCATGGCCATGGCCTTCGATATCGTGCAGCGATGGCTCAAATGCAGCGGCTACCGCGTAACCTATGTGCGTAACATCACGGACATCGATGACAAGATCATCCGGCGTGCACTGGAACGCAACATTCCGATTCGCGCATTGACCGACGAAATGATTGACGTCATGCACCAAGATATCGGCAAACTCGGTATTGAACCCCCGACGTTCGAGCCCCGTGCCACCCAGTATGTGCCGCACATGCTGGGCATGATCCGGCAACTCGAGCAAAAAGGATTGGCCTACCAAGTCCCCGCTGGGGATGTCAACTTCGCGGTGCGTAAATTTGCCGGGTATGGCAAGTTGTCGGGAAAGTCACTGGAAAGCCTGCGCGCGGGTGAGCGCGTGGCGGTGGACGATGGCAAAGTGGATCCGCTGGATTTTGTTTTGTGGAAAGCGGCCAAGGCCAGTGAGCCGGAAGATGCCAAATGGGACGGGTTGACCCCTGGTGCCGACTACGGAAAAGGTCGCCCCGGCTGGCACATTGAGTGCTCGGCGATGAGTTGCCATACGCTGGGTGAAACGTTTGACATCCATGGTGGCGGCATGGACCTGCAGTTCCCGCACCACGAAAACGAGATTGCGCAAACCGAAGGCGTTACTGGCAAGACCATGGCGCAGGTCTGGATGCACAACGGCCTGGTACAGCTGGACAATGAGAAGATGTCCAAGAGCCTGGGCAATTTCTTCACCATTCGAGAGGTGCTGGCCAAGTATGACCCGCAGACGGTGCGGTTCTTTCTGGTGCGCGGCCACTACCGCACTGCACTGGGCTACAGCGACGCGCACCTCGATGACGCCCGCAGTTCGCTGATGCGTTTGTACACCGCGTTGCAGTTGGTGCCCGCGGCCAACACCCCCCACGTGATCGACTGGGACCACCCCATGGCGAAGCGCTTCAAGGCGGCCATGGATGATGACTTTGGTACCCCTGAGGCGGTGGCAGTGCTGTTTGAGCTTGCCTCGGAGGTCAATCGAACCACATCGGGCGAACTCGCCGCACTGCTGAAGGCGCTGGGGGGCTGTTTGGGTTTGCTGCAGGGAGACCCCAAGGCGTTCCTGCAGTCGGGCGCATCGCTGGACGATGCCGCCATTCAGGCCAGGATCGAAGAACGCGCTGCAGCCAAGTCCGCACGCGACTTTCAAAAGGCCGATGCCATCCGCAAGGAACTGCTCGATCTGGGAATTGTTCTGAAGGACTCTGCGCAGGGGACGGGTTGGGAGGTTCGGCAGTAATGGTTACCGTCAAAAGTGCCAAAACGGCTGCTACAGCGCCCTACTTCTGGGAAGAGGCTTGCAAGCAACTGATGAAAAAAGACCGCGTCATGAAGCGGCTGATACCGCAATTTGGCGACGCCTGCCTGCAAACGCGCGGGGATGCATTTGTCACATTGGCCCGTAGCGTGGTGGGCCAACAGATATCGGTGAAGGCGGCACAAACGGTGTGGGACCGTTTTGCCTTGCTGCCACGCAAGATGACGCCGGGCAATGTGCTCAAGCTCAAGGTGGACGATATGCGTGCAGCTGGCTTGAGCGTGCGCAAGGTGGAGTACCTGGTTGACCTTGCCTTGCACTTCGATAGCAAAGCACTGCGCGTCAGTGCCTGGGACAGCATGAGCGACGACGAAATCGTGGCCGAGCTCATATCGATTCGAGGTATTGGGCGCTGGACGGCTGAAATGTTTCTGATCTTTCACCTGATGCGCCCCAATGTATTGCCGCTCGACGATGTGGGGCTGATCAATGGCATCAGCCGCAACTATTTCTCGGGCGACGTGGTGAGCCGAAGCGACGCACGGGAGGTGGCAGCAGCCTGGGCTCCCTACTGCACGGTTGCAACTTGGTATATTTGGCGCTCGCTCGACCCGGTGCCGGTGGATTACTGAGACATTGCGGGACAGATCTTCTGCTCTGTCCCGAACTGATAAGGACAAATATGGCCAAGAGATCATTTCTCGACTTTGAGCAGCCTATCGCTGATCTGGAAACCAAGATCGAAGAGTTGCGCTATGTCCAGAACGAGTCTGCGGTAGACATTTCTTCGGAGATCGACCAGCTCAGCAAGAAAAGCCAGCAACTCACCAAAGACATTTACAGCGACCTCACGCCCTGGCAAATCACCAAAATTGCCCGCCACGCGGAGCGCCCCTACACGTTGGACTACGTGGGTGAATTGTTCACCCATTTTGTAGAGTTGCACGGGGACCGGCATTTTGCTGACGACCTGAGCATAGTGGGCGGGCTGGCGCGATTCAATGGAACACCGTGCATGGTTTTGGGTCAGCAAAAGGGGCGCGACACCAAAGAGCGTGGCCTGCGCAATTTTGGCATGAGCAAGCCCGAGGGCTACCGCAAAGCCTTGCGTCTGATGAAGTTGGCCGAGAAATTCAATTTGCCGGTGTTTACCTTTGTCGATACGCCGGGTGCTTATCCCGGCATTGACGCCGAGGAACGTGGCCAGTCGGAGGCCATTGGCCGCAATATTTTCGAAATGGCCCAGCTCGAAGTGCCGATCATTACCACCATCATCGGTGAGGGTGGCTCAGGTGGCGCGCTGGCGATTTCGGTGGCCGATCAGGTCATCATGCTGCAGTATTCCATTTACTCGGTGATCAGCCCGGAAGGCTGTGCGTCAATTCTTTGGAAGACTTCGGATCGTGCGCAAGATGCGGCAGACGCCTTGGGCATTACCGCACATCGACTCAAAGCATTGGGCGTTATCGACAAAATCGTCAATGAACCGGTGGGGGGTGCACACCGGGACTTCAAGCAGGCGGCAGCCATGCTCAAGCGTGGTCTGGCCGATGCCTACCGCCAGGTGGCCGATCTCAAGGTGAAGGAATTGCTGGACCGCCGCTATGAGCGCTTGCAGAGCTACGGGCGCTATACCGACACCAAGGCCTCATCCAAATAGGGCGCGATACGCGCCATCGGGGGCTGGAACCCGGCGCTATGCACCATGCAACGGTCGTTTGACGAAGCCATCCGGGGGTTTTCACCCCAGTTGCCGCTGGCCGTGGCATTCAGCGGTGGCGCGGACTCCACGGCATTGCTGGTTGCCTGCGCTGAAAAATGGCCCGGCCAGGTAGTTGCGGTGCATGTAAACCATGGTGTGCAGGCAGCTGCTGCGCTCTTTGAGCGGCATTGCAAAGACTTTTGCGCGGCGCGGGCGCTTTCCGTTCAGGTCTGCCAGGTCAATGCTGCGCCCCAACAGGGCGAGAGCCCGGAGGCTGCGGCGCGCCGCGCACGTTATAAGGCTTTTAGTGCTCTGACGCTTTCTGGTAGTGCGCAGACAGCTATCAAATCAGTAGCAATTGCGCAGCATGCGGATGATCAGGCCGAGACCCTGTTGCTGGCACTGGTGCGCGGCGGTGGAGTCGCCGGCCTGAGCGCCATGCCAGCGCACTGGGCGCGTGACGGCCTGGACTACCACCGCCCCCTGCTGTGCGTGAGTGCGGCCGAAGTGCGCCGCTGGCTGGCCGTGCGGGGGATCGACTTTGTCGATGACCCCACCAACTCGGATGAGCGGTTTACCCGCAATCGCATTCGTCGGCAGATCATGCCCGCCATGAAGGCGGCATTCCCGCATCTTCTGGAAACGTTGGGGCGCAGCGCAGCGCACGCTGCACAGGCGCAAACGCTGCTTGACGAATTGGCGCGAGACGATTTTTTGCGTGTTGGCCGTGAAGGCGATGCGCTTGCGGGTGTTCGGGCGTTGCGGACTTTGAGCAGGTCGCGCCAGGCCAACCTGTTGCGCTACTGGCTCAAGCACAGTGTCAGTGTTATCCCGAGCACGTCCCAACTGAACGAGCTGCTCGATCAGGTACATGCCTGCAACACGCGCGGCCACCGCATCCACATCAAAGTGGGGCAGGGGTTCGTAGAGCGCAAAGGGGACGCCCTGCATTGGTACAATCCCTGAGTTTTTTGCTTCACCAATTGTTCCAATGGCACTGATCGTTCACAAATACGGCGGCACGTCGATGGGCTCCACCGAGCGCATCCGCAACGTTGCCAAGCGGGTTGCCAAATGGGCACGTGCAGGCCACCAGATGGTGGTGGTTCCCAGCGCCATGAGCGGCGAGACCAACCGCCTGCTGGCGCTGGCCAAGGATCTTGCACCGCCCGCCCCAACCGAGGCCTATGGTCGCGAGCTCGATATGCTGGCCGCCACCGGCGAACAGGCCTCCAGCGCGCTGCTGGCCATCGCGTTGCAGGCCGAGGGAATGGAGTCGGTGAGTTACGCCGGCTGGCAGGTGCCGATTCGTACCGACAGCTCGTACACCAAGGCGCGCATTGAGTCGATTGACGATGTGCGCGTGCGGGGTGATCTGAATGCTGGTCGGGTGGTCATCGTCACAGGTTTTCAGGGGATTGACGACGCTGGCAATATCACCACGCTGGGTCGCGGTGGTTCGGACACGTCAGCAGTGGCTGTAGCCGCAGCGATGAAGGCCGATGAGTGCCTGATCTACACGGATGTGGACGGGGTATACACCACCGACCCCAGGGTGGTGCCAGAAGCACGGCGACTGCACACGGTCAGCTTCGAGGAAATGCTGGAGATGGCCTCCATGGGCTCCAAGGTGCTGCAGATTCGCTCAGTGGAATTTGCGGGAAAGTACAAAGTGCCGCTGCGCGTGCTCTCGAGCTTCACGCCCTGGGACATCGACATTGTGGAAGAAGCCAAATCCGGCACCCTGATTACTTTTGAGGAAGACGAGAACATGGAACAAGCCATTGTTTCTGGCATTGCATTCAACCGTGACGAAGCCAAGGTGTCGGTACTGGGCGTGCCAGACAAGCCGGGCATTGCGTACCAGATTTTGGGCGCCGTGGCCGACGCCAACATCGAGGTGGATGTCATCATTCAAAACCTGAGTAAGGACGGCCGCACCGACTTCAGCTTTACCGTCAACCGTGGCGAATATGCCAAGACGATGGCGTTGCTGACCGACAAGGTGCTGCCTGCGCTGGGTGCGCAGCAAGTGGTGGGCGACACCAAAATCTGCAAGGTCTCCATCGTGGGCATCGGAATGCGCAGCCATGTGGGTGTGGCCAGCCGGATGTTCCGCGTGTTGAGCGAGGAAGGTATCAATATTCAGATGATTTCCACCTCCGAAATCAAGACCTCAGTGGTCATTGATGAGAAGTACATGGAGTTGGCGGTGCGTGCGTTGCACAAGGAATTTGATCTGGACCAGGCAGCTGCCTGAAAACAATACCGCAGTCGTGCCATAATGCGCGCCTGACTGGAAACGTGACCGAGTG
>CAJBVC010000080.1 GCA_903958915.1 uncultured beta proteobacterium | reverse complement strand
TGCAGGGGGCACCTATCTTCACATCAATTCGCTCGAACTGTCTTGGTTGGGTTACGCGCGCGAAGAGGTTGTCGGGCTTAGAAAGTTCACAGAGTTTCTGACACCCGCGAGTCAACGGCTACTGATCAAGTGTTTGCCTTCACCAGGTCTGCAGAATGTCATTGTTGACATGGAGCTTGATCTGCTGCGCCGAGATGGAACCAGCATGCCTGTCGCACTGAACTCAGTTGGGTTTGTCGATGCGACCGGGAAACTTCTAAAGCGACGTGCCGTGCTATTTGACATGCGCGAGACTAGGCAACGCAATGTCAACCAGCTGGTGGCAGCGACAGCCTTTGAGTCTCTAAGTGGCATGTGCATCACCAACAAAGACGAAGTCATCCTGCAGGTTAATCACGCGTTTACCGAGCTCACAGGCTTTAGTGCCGTAGACGCTGTAGGCAAGACGCCCCGCCTGCTGAGTTCCGGATACCACGATACGGCGTTCTATCAGACTATGTGGGCGTCAATCAAAGAAAATGGCCGATGGCAGGGAGAAGTCCGGAACAAGCGCAAAGATGGTACTGAATTCGTTGAGTGGCTCAGCATCGCAGCGGTGGTGGATGGTGTCGGTGCTGTAACCCATTACATCGGCAGCTTTTTCGATATTACAGCCAGCAAGACGGCTGAGGCGAAGCTGGTTCAACTGGCGTATTTTGACCCGCTTACCCAGTTGCCGAATCGGCGCCTGCTGCTGGACCGATTGACACAGGCGCTGGCGGTGAGCAAGCGAAGTGGCCTCTATGGCGCGATTCTGTTCGTAGATCTGGATCACTTCAAGGTAATCAATGACACGCGCGGCCATGAGGCTGGCGACCTTGTTCTCATTGAGGCGGCGCGACGTTTGCGCGGTGCAGTCCGCGCTGGGGACAGTGTGGCGCGTTTGGGCGGAGATGAATTTGTCGTGCTGCTGGAGGGTCTGGATGCGCAGTCACTGGAATCCGCTGCGCAAGCACAAATCGTCGCAGAAAAGATACTGGTCGCACTTTCTCAGCCGTACAAGTTCAGCGATTATGAGTTTCACTGCACCGCCAGCATTGGACTCGACATGTTTACGGGTGAGGTGTCAGCCATAGATCTGATTCAGCATTCCGATCTGGCTATGTACCAGTCCAAAATCGCCGGTCGCAACAGGCTGCGATTCTTTGACCCCGCTGTACAGACAAAAGTGATCGCTCTCGTTGCATTGGGCAACGATTTACGGCACGCATTGGACCCGAGCCAGTTCATCTTGTATTTCCAGCCGCAAGTAAACTCGCAAGGCCATATCGTGGCGGCCGAGGCCTTGCTGCGCTGGCAGCATTCCGAGCGCGGTTTGGTGTCGCCAAGTGAGTTCATTTCGCTGGCCGAGGAAACTGAACTGATCATTCCGATTGGAATTTGGGTTCTGCAAACCGCGTGCGCCCAACTCAAAACGTGGAAAGACATGCCGGTTGCCCGCCATTTGCGACTGGCCGTGAACGTAAGTGCCTGCCAGTACAGGCAGGATAACTTTACGGAAGTCGTGCAGCAGACGCTGAACGCCAGCGCCATTGATCCGAGTAAGCTGGTTTTGGAGGTCACCGAAAGCATGATGCTGGACGTGCCCGATGCCATCAGCAAAATGAATTCGTTGAAGGCCATGGGTGTGCGCTTTTCGATGGACGACTTTGGCACCGGCTATTCTTCGCTGGCAAGCCTCACGCAATTGCCACTGAGTGAGCTCAAGATTGATCAGTCTTTTGTGGGCAGACTGGTTGAACGAACCAGTGATGCCATCATTGTGCGTGCGACGATCGCCATGGGCCATGCACTCGGACTTGAAGTCATCGCAGAAGGTGTTGAAACTCAGGAGCAGCGTGACATGTTGATGCGTATGAAGTGTCAACTGTTTCAGGGTTATCTGTTCAGTCGTCCACTGCCGATCGGGGAGTTTGAGGCGTTGCTGAAGTAAGGTTCGAGAGATGTATTGCCGCAGCAACAAACTACTACCGGATGAACTCTTGCGCTGCCGCGGTAAAGGCTATCGGCCGTATTTCGCCAGCGAAGTATTCAATCCTGATGCGGTCATCCGCCAGCATGTGGACCAGCACCCAGCCGGCACGGTTCTGCGGTCCAGCGGGCGTGTCCCGGTAGGCTTGCAGCCCACTGGCAGGCGTCACCCGGGTCGGATCAAGATCCGTTTTGCTGATGGACAGCACCATTGGATTCGCAATGGTTCCGCCAATGGATATTCGGGGGGTTTGGTCAAGCCAGTCGTAGGAGAAAGACACCGTCTTGGGCCAGCCATCGGGACCTGCGGAATTCGCATTCGCGGGTAGCGAGGTGTGGAACCAGTCCCCGGACAAGCGGCCTTTGATACCCCAATCGAGCCTGCCGTCTTTGTCTCTCGGAATCCCTTCGCGCAACCGGACCTTGGCGTAGTAGCTCGTACGCAAAGGTTCCGCGAAATACTTGTAGGGTGATGCAGGATGGGCGCCAAGCTCACCGTAGCGCGCGGGGTTGAGAAACCCCGGTGGGTTCACGTCGAGATCGTAAACACCGAGATCCATAGAGGGGCACCGGCCCGTTGTCGTTGCGATTTTTTCGCCCGCGCTGACCTTGCTGCCCACTTTGACGCCCGGTAACAGCAGCACGTGATCGTAGTAGTAATAGAAGGTTGTGGTCATTTGGACCATTACCTTGGTATCACCAGCGGCTTCTGTCTGCAGCACAAAACTCACCACACCGCTTCCCGCGGCATAGACATTGCGTGGCGTGCAGTCCTGACTGCTCGGCGGCAAGGTTGAGTCCACAAAGCTGAGGTAGACATGGTCGGTCGGTAGCACATGCCCAGGGGGTGCCAGCATACCCAGCGGCGTGGCTGCAACCAGCGTTGAGAGATCGAGGGGCGACGCACTCAAGATGCCGGGCCCAGTGCCCACCACACCATCCGGGACGGAGTTGTTGGGCGAGCCACTGCCGCCACTCCCCCCACCACCGCAAGCCTGGAGGGCAATTGCAGTTACAGCGGAAATGGCCAACTTCAATACCTTGGCTGTAGTCATGGTTGGCAATCTCCAATAGATCATCGAACGATAGTTGGTTCTTGCCAAAGTGCAAGCAACAACCGGGTAGCGGTCGTCCGCGAAGGATCAAAGGTCGGCCGTGTACCCCTTACAGATCACTTTGAATCGCTCCCTGGTGCGATGGGTTCGGGCTTTTGGGAAGCGAGATGAGGCATGATGGAGGGCTATGACCGCATCCCAACCCTCAGTCGAAACCCCCAAGCCTGCCAAAGTCGACGTGTTCCCGCTGCTGGACAAGCTGGCAGCACTCTATCCGCAATTGTTTGGCACCGAATTTTTGCCGCTCAAGCGCGGTATTTTCCAGGACCTGCTCGAAGCCCACCCGGACCTGTGCGAACGCAACCAGCTCAAAGCCGCTCTGGCCTTGCACACCCGGTCCACCCGGTACCTGACGGCGGTGGCTTCGGGGCAACAGCGCCACGATCTGCAGGGGCAGGCGGTGGAACCCATGGCGCCAGAACACATCTACCAGGCCTTGCTGGAAGTATTCCGTCGCAGGCAGCTGCGTAGCAAGGAAGATTTGCGTCCCAAGCTACTGGAACGCGTCATTCAGGCCTTTGAAGATTCCTCTCATACTGTGATGGACTACGCCGCCCTGGTACACGGCAAGGATCCAGCCGCCAATGCCTTGCTCGACGAGGCGCTGGCGCAATCACAGGAGCGCGCAGCCCGCGGTGAAGCCCTGCTGCGCGCGTTCGATAGCAGCGGCCACACCCTTGAAGCATTTGCGGACATGTACGGGATGGATCCGCGCGACGTCGTACGCACCCTGGAGCAGGCCCGGCGTGGGGTCAAACTCGCTGTGGCTGGTTCTTTGCAGGACGCTCCTGTGCATCAGCCTGGCGGGGACGCTGCCTGATTAGTGATGTAACCGGTTGTCTACAATTTACCGGTAACGATCTTCAGGGCGCAACGATTTGAAAAAGAGAGTCATCCGCAGTCGGCATTTTTCCGGGCTGGTCTACGGATCATTGCTTTTATTGGCCGTCACGGTGGTGGGTACGGTCGGCTATTGGCACATTGGTAGCCCCAACGCTACCTGGATCGACAGCTTCTACATGACATTCATTACTGTGGCCACGATTGGCTACGGCGAAGTGGTGAGTCTGGAAGGCCATCCGATGGGGCGGCTTTTCACCGTGTTCATTGCCATCATTGGTATCGGTACCACCAGCTATCTGTTCTCCAACTTCGTAGCTTTTCTGATCGATTCCGATCTCAACGCCAGTCTCAGGAGAAAGCGCATGGAAAAGGAAATTGCCAAGATCACCGGTCACTACATTGTGTGTGGCATCGGTCGAGTCGGCTCCAACGTGGCAAGTGAAATGTTCAAGACCAAGCGGCCGTTCGTTGTCATCGAGAATAACCGTGAGGTGCTGGAGGACTGGCTCGAACTGCATCCCAATGCCAAGTACCTGCATGACGACGCGGCCGATGATGTGGCGCTGCACAAAGCCGGCCTGAGCAATGCGGCGGGCGTTTTTGCAGTGACCGGGGACGATAGCCACAACATCATGATTTCCCTGTCGGTGAAAATGCTCAACCCCAATGCCCGGGTGGTGGTGCGCTTGCATGATGTGCGCAATACGCTGAAGGCGCGCCGTGCTGGTGCCGATGAAATTGTGTCGCCCGACTTTGCTGGCGGAATGCGGATTGCGTCGGTCATGGTGCGCCCGCACGTGGTCAGCTTCATGGACCAGATGCTGCACAGTGACGACGGTTTGCGGGTCGAGGAAGTCATCGCTCCTTCCGGGATGCAAAGAACGCCCCTGGCACAACTGCTGCCGCGTTCGCGCGATTACCTGGTGCTGGCCACCCATGAGGATGGCAAATGGTTTTTCAATCCGGCGGATGACCATCCCATCGCGCCCGGCTCAGCCCTGGTGCTGATGACGGGTCCCGGCGGACGCGCACTGATTGAAAAACGCCTGAGAATTTAAGCAAAAAGTGCTTGTAACGCGCATCTGGTAAGCGTAGCGAGCTACTATATCTATAGCAGTTGCAGGCGTTCGATGGCAGCGTTCAGCGTCTCGTCCTGCTTGGCAAAGCAAAACCGAACGACCCGCTGGTCGAAGCCGCTGCCATAAAAGGCAGACACCGGA
Source organism: uncultured beta proteobacterium (assembly GCA_903958915.1). Classification (GTDB taxonomy): domain Bacteria; phylum Pseudomonadota; class Gammaproteobacteria; order Burkholderiales; family Burkholderiaceae_C; genus Allorhodoferax. The sequence goes on along the minus strand of CAJBVC010000080.1, from coordinate 2,797 downwards.
ATAGCCGCAACACCCTTCTCCCTGGTCAACCACTGGCAAAAGTCGGCCTCACTCAGGTCGCTTACCTCTGCGATATTTACGCACTGGAAGTAGCTGCCCTCACTTGGGAGCAAGCGGAGTTTGCTTGCGGCCAGGCCAGCGCGGAACAGGTCCCGCTTGTGCTGGTAAAAAGCAGGCAACTCGAGGTAAGCCGCGGTGTTGCCAAGGTACGCCGCCAGCCCGTACTGCATGGGCGTGTTGACCGTGAACACGTTGAACTGGTGCACCTTGCGAAACTCGGCCATCAGGGCAGCCGGTGCGGCCACATAGCCCACTTTCCAGCCAGTGACATGGTAGGTCTTGCCGAAACTCGACACGATAAACGCGCGCTCTGCCAGACCGGGAAACCGTGCCGCACTCTCGTGCGGTGCACCGTCAAACACCATATGTTCATACACCTCGTCGCTAATCAGCAGCACATCGGTGGGTGCAAGAAGCGACTCCAGCTGCAGCATGTCCTGGCGTGACCACACCGTGGCACTGGGGTTGTGCGGCGAATTGACGAGAATGGCGCGGGTCCTGGGATTGATGGCCGCTCCGATGGCGTTGAAATCCGGTCGAAAGGTCTCAGGGGTCAACGGCACCCGGACCACCCGTCCACCGGCAAGCTCAATGCTGGGAACATAGCTGTCATAACAGGGCTCCAGCACAATCACCTCGTCACCGGGATGCACCACTGCCAGGACCGCGGTGATGATCGCCTGGGTCGCCCCAGCCGTTATGGTAATTTCGCTCGTAGCGCTGTACTGGCGTGCGTAGAGCGCTCCAATTTTGGTAGCAACCGCCTCGCGCAGGGTTGCTACACCGGGCATCGGCGGGTACTGGTTGTGCCCGTTGCGCATGGCTTCGTTCACATGGTTGAGCAGCGCCGGATCACAGCCAAAGTCGGGGAACCCCTGGCCCAGATTGACGGCCTGATGCTCCTGCGCCAAAGCCGACATGACGGAAAAAATGGTGGTGCCAACATGCGGCAGACGCGATACGAGTGGGTTCATGGGTCGACAAAGAAGATGCGTTACGATAGCCCGTCTGGCAGCCCGCGGTGATCCCGCGTGCTACGGCAATTTTAGGTCGGCGCTTGACTACCCGTTGTGCGCCGGAATCAAATCAGCGACTATTGTGCAGACCATCCTTCTGCCTGGAGATACGCCCATGACCCAACACGAGCCTTTGCAACTGCATGTCCCCGAACCCTCGGCGCGACCCGGTTCGGCTACCGATTTTTCTTATCTGCACCTGTCTGCTGCAGGGACGGTTCGCAGACCTCCACTGGATGTCGTGCCGTCCCAGGCGGCCGATCTTGCATTCAGCTTGATTCGGGTGCTCGATGATGATGGCAAGGCGGTCGGCCCCTGGGCAACTGCCGTGGAACCAGCCATCCTGTTGCGGGGATTGCGCACCATGCTCAAAACGCGCATCTTTGATGGGCGCATGCTGATGGCGCAACGGCAAAAGAAGTTGTCCTTCTATATGCAAAGTCTGGGAGAAGAGGCGATTGGTTCTGCCCACGCATTGGCTTTGGCTGACGGTGACATGTGTTTCCCGACCTACCGCCAGCAAAGCTTGCTGATGGCACGCGATGTACCGTTGGTGGAACTGATCTGCCAACTGATGTCTAATGCGCGCGACCCGCTCAAGGGGAGGCAGCTGCCGGTACTGTATTCGGTGCGCCGCGCTGGATACTTCTCGATTTCTGGCAACCTGGCGACCCAGTTTATTCAGGCGGTGGGATGGGCGATGGCATCGGCCATCAAAAATGACACCAAGATTGCGTCGGCCTGGATTGGTGATGGTGCCACCGCCGAATCGGACTTCCATACGGCGCTTACCTTTGCCCACGTTTACCGCGCACCGGTAATCCTCAATGTAGTGAACAACCAGTGGGCTATTTCCACCTTTCAGGCCATTGCTGGCGGGGAGGGGACCACCTTCGCTGCGCGGGGCAATGGCTGTGGAATTCCATCGCTGCGGGTGGACGGGAATGATTTTCTGGCGGTCTACGCCGCGTCCCTCTGGGCCGCAGAGCGTGCACGCAGGAATCTGGGCCCCACCTTGATCGAATGGGTTACCTACCGTGCCGGTCCACACTCGACTTCCGACGACCCGACCAAGTACCGACCCGCAGATGACTGGAAAAAATTTCCGCTGGGCGATCCGATTGAGCGGCTCAAACGGCACTTGATGCAATTGGGTGCCTGGACCGATGCGCAGCACCAAAGCTTGGTGGACGAACTCGAAAGTGAAGTGAGCGTGGCGCAGAAGGAGGCCGAGACTTTTGGCACACTGCTTGATGGCCACATTCCCGACACGGCATCCATGTTTGAGGACGTGTACAAGGTGATGCCGCCCCACTTGCGTAACCAGTTGCAGCAGGCAGGGGGATGCGTATGACTACAACACCGATGACCATGATCCAGGCGCTGCGCTCTGCCATGGATGTCATGCTCGAGCGCGATCCCAATGTGGTCGTTTTTGGCCAGGATGTGGGCTACTTCGGCGGCGTATTTCGCTGCACCGAAGGTTTGCAAAAGAAATACGGCACCTCGCGCGTGTTCGATGCGCCCATTTCCGAAGGAGGCATCGTGGGCGTAGCAGTGGGCATGGGAGCCTATGGCTTGCGGCCCGTGCCGGAAATCCAGTTTGCCGATTATTTCTACCCGGCATCCGATCAAATCGTGTCGGAGGCGGCCCGACTGCGCTACCGTTCGGCGGGCGAATTCATTGCCCCCATTACCATCCGAATGCCTTGTGGTGGCGG
>CAJBVC010000079.1 GCA_903958915.1 uncultured beta proteobacterium | reverse complement strand
GCCATCAGCATGGTCTGTACCGGGTCCGCCAAATTGAGCAGCCGCAGCAGGTTGCTCGCGGCACTGCGCGAACGCCCGACCGCCTGGGCTGCCGTCTCATGGGTGAGGCCGAACTCCTTGATCAGGCGTTGCAGCCCTTGTGCTTCTTCCAGCGGATTGAGGTCTTCGCGCTGCATGTTCTCAATGAGCGCCATCGCGGCGGCGGCTTCGTTGGGCACATCACGCACCAGAACCGGAACTGTGTCCAGCCCGGCCAGTTTGGCAGCACGAAAGCGCCGCTCGCCAGCGATGATTTCGTAGACGGGGCGCACAAGTGCTGAAGCCGTCAATGTAGAGGTGTTTTGTGACTCCTTGTTGCGATGCAAGCGGGCCAATTCGTCGTCCAGGCGACGAACAAGTATCGGCTGCATGATGCCCTGTGCCTTGATGCTCTCTGCCAGTTCGTACAAGGCGCCTTCGTCCATCCGGGTGCGGGGCTGGTACTGGCCTGCCACCATGTCCGACAGCATCAGCGTGCTGGGAACACCCGTGTTGGCGGCCAGCAGGTCGCCCGGCAATGGGTCCTTTACTTTGGGACCGAGCAATGCTTCGAGACCCATTCCAAGGCCTTTGGGTTTTTTGGTGACCATGGTCAGCTCTCTTTCTTGGTTTCCATCAATTGGTGCAATTGGGCCAGCCCGTGGGGCCAATCCAGCAGTCCGGAGTCGGCATTGATATGGCCGCAGTGTCCGTAGTCGACAAACTCGGCGCCCCAGTCGGCAGCGAAACCCTGCGCTCGCTCGTAACTGCAATAGGGATCGTCTCGGCTACCGAGTAGCACGCTGCGAAAAGGCAGCCGCTGTCGGACGATCGGTGACCAGCTCTTGAGAGCCGACCGCAATTCTTCCCGCTCCGGATCACCCGGCGCCACCAGCAAGGCGCCCTGCACTCGGTGCGAATTTTGTGAGTGGGCGGCCCAGGCGGCCGTCAGCATGCAGCCCATACTGTGGGCCACCAGATAGACGGGGCCCGTGGTTGCCAGCACCGCTTCTTCAAGTTGAGCCATCCAGTCGCCGCGCAGCGGTTGCATCCAGTCGTGCTGCTGCACCCGGGTGAAACCGTACAACTCCTCCCAGCGACTTTGCCAATGCGCAGGGCCGGAGTTTTGCCAGCCCGGCAGGATGAGAACCTCTGCCATCACATCGCCTTGATGCGGTCCACCATCTCCTGCGCAAACGCGACAAACGCTTGCGCCCCTTTGGACGACGGATCAAACACCACACCCGGCAAGCCATAACTGGGCGCCTCTGCCAGTCGAACATTGCGCGGTATCACCGTATCAAATACCTTGTCGCCAAAGTGCGCCTTGAGTTGCTCGCTGACCTGTTGCTGCAAGGTAATGCGCGGATCAAACATGACGCGCAACAGGCCGATGATTTGCAATTCGTCATTGAGGTTGGCCTTGACCTGCTTGATGGTGTTCACCAGATCGGTCAACCCCTCCAGAGCAAAATACTCGCACTGCATGGGAACGACCACTCCGTGCGCACAACACAAGCCGTTGAGTGTCAGCATAGACAAACTCGGTGGGCAGTCGATCAGCACGAAGTCATACTGGTCCGCCACTTCAGCAATGGCCTGGCGCAGTCGTTTTTCCCGTCGTTCCACATTCACCAGATCAACCTCGGCACCGGCGAGTTCGCGGTTGGCGCCCAGAATATCGTAGCCACAGCCGCCACCCTTAAGCTTGTCGCTTTGCGTACGCGCCTCGGCAATCGAGGCCGACTCCAGCAGCACGTCGTAGACACTGAGCTCGAGTTTGCGCTTGTCAATGCCCGACCCCATCGTGGCATTGCCTTGCGGATCAAGATCAATCATCAGCACGCGTTGCCCCACCTTGGCCAGCCCGGCGGCAAGGTTCACCGTGGTGGTGGTCTTGCCAACGCCACCTTTTTGATTGGCTACACAGAAAATCTTGGCCATGGTTCAGTTTGCAGATGGATAGAAAAGGGGTTACGTCAGCACGGGTGTTTCACGTGAAACCATTGGGAGCTTAGCGGGTGATGGCAAGTCGGATGCCAAAACCAATCAGGAACAAACCCGCAATCTTCTCCAAGACCGTGGACACCGCTGGATTGGCGCGAATGCGCTCGGCCAGAAAGTGGGTGAGCAACGTGGAAGTCAGCCCATACAGAAACGTTAGCACCGCAATGGTGGCCGCCATGAAGGCATAGGTGGTCAGCCTCTGCTGATGCGCCGGATCCACAAACAAGGGGAAAAAAGCCATGTAGAACAGGATCGCTTTGGGGTTGAGCAGCGTGATCATCATTGCCTGTCGCAGGTAATGCCCCGCCGTGATGTTGAGCACCGGCGCCGCGCCTGGCTTGGCCAGCAGCATCTTGAAGCCCAACCAGGCCAGGTAGGCAGCACCCACCCACTGCACTGCGTTGAATGCATCCGGGTATGCACTGAGTAGCGCCGCGACGCCCGCCACCGCCGACCACATCAGCACCTGATCACCCAGAATCACCCCAAAGGTAGCCGCCAGCCCGCCACGGATTCGGCCCTTGCTGGTGGACGTAATCAACGCCAGATTGCCCGGCCCGGGGATCAGCAGAAATACGATGATGGTGACAACAAAGGTGCCGTAGTCGGTAACGCCGAGCATGCTTCAAATCCTAGGAGAGGGGGATTGGTTTCGCGCAGGAAACCTTGGGGTGAGTTTACGTTACCTTTGGAGATTGGCATATCGAGTCATCTCCAACTTCATTCGTAACAACGCTTCTGAGCTCGCGGCAGAGGTGGGATGAGTGCCGCCGCTACGTGTCCTCCGGGCTTCGCCCTCCCCCTTAACCTCCGCGGCAACACCCACCCCACCTCTGCCGCTGCGAACGGCATTGCTTCGCCGCCTCGAAATCAGTGCAGACCGAAGGATGGGCGGGGCTATTCTGCATGCCAACAACATTCAGCCATTTGGCTGGAGAGGCTTGGGTGTTTTGCGTAGGTCAAGGAGGAGTCTGCGCAGCAGGCGGGGCTGAAATCCGCGGCTCCGAGCCTGCCTGCGCAGGCTTGGACGGATTGAAGAGCCGTAGCCTCTAGCTGAGGCACGTCCACGAAGCAAAATATCCAAGCCTCTCCAGCCCACCAAAAATGCCGGCAATCAATGACCGACGGGACCTCGCGTCCACACAAGACACGGCTCAACTCCAACCCAGCACACCCAACGGTTCCACGTGAAACATTTCCATACCTCGAGCAAAAAGCCTCCGCCACTCTGCACACCACCAGACACGGGCACAGAGGATGGAGAGGCTTGGATGTTTTGCGTAGGTCAAGGAGGAGCCTGCGCAGCAGGCGGGGCTGAAATCCGCGGCTCCGAGCCTGCCTGCGCAGGCTTGGACGGATTGAAGAGCCGTAGCCTCTGGCTGAGGCACGTCCACGAAGCAAAATATCCAAGCCTCTCCATCCTACCCACCAAGCTGGCACATGGCATTCAATGCCCCATTGCACCCCGCATCCACACAAGACACCGCTCCGCCCCCAACCCCGGCACCACCAATGGTTCCACGTGAAACAATTCCACCCCGGACGGAAGTGCAGCAATTTCTTCCCCAGGGTGTTTGCCCTTCATCGCCATCCACACCCCCTGCTCCGCCAATGCCGCGCCCGACCAAGTGGTGAAATCGACCAAAGAAGCAAAAGCTCGGGAACTGATGATCTGATACTGGTCGGTCAGGGATTCCACCCGCGCATGAATGCCACGCAGATTCTGGAGCTTTAGTTGAAGCGCCACCTGCTGAATAAATGCAGCCTTCTTCGCCACAGTATCCACACAATGGACCACCAACTCCGGACAGCAAATGGCAATCACTGCGCCGGGCAGCCCAGCACCAGACCCAACATCGAGCAAACGAATTTTTCCATTGGCAGCTCTTCGTGCCTGCACCTGACGACGCAAAGGCGCAACCACCGCCAAACTATCGAGCAAATGGTGCGTCAACATTTCCTCCGGATTACGCACTGCGGTCAGGTTGTAGACCTTGGTCCACTTCTGAATGAGGTCCAGGTAACCAAGCAACTGGGCGATCTGATCCTCAGTCAGCACCAAACCCAATTGAGCGACCCCACTCCTCAGCGCTGCGTCAAGCGCATGCATCAGATGGCTACCTCCGACACGCCCAACGTCGTCGACTGCTGGGCAAAACCGCGGAAATTGTTCTTCTTCAAATGCACCAACAGCAGTGAAATAGTGGCTGGTGTAATGCCTGACATGCGGGAGGCTTGGCCCAATGTTTCAGGACGCTGCTTGTTGAGGCGCTGCCGCGCCTCAATGCTCAAGGCCGACACCTGCATGTAGTCCAACTCTTCCGGCAAGCGCAGATGCTCGTAGTGCGCCGCACGTAACACCTCATCGTTCTGACGCGTGATGTACCCAGAATACTTGGCCGCAATCTCCACCTGCTCTACCACCGCCGCCGTGAACACTTCTTCAGTCGCGTCCCGCGCATCGGAGGTTGGGACCCGAACCAACTCCGGCGACACATAACGCCCGTTGGCCAGCGACATCAAATCGCCATAGCCCACCCCCGGGCGACGCAGCAACTCGGCCAGGTTGTATTCATGGTCAATGGCTTTGCCGAGCACCCGCTCCGCTTCCGATGCCTCCAGATTCTTGGGGCTGATCCAGATCGAGCGCAGTCGCTC
>CAJBVC010000078.1 GCA_903958915.1 uncultured beta proteobacterium | reverse complement strand
CCGATCATGTCCGCGTTCTCGCGCTGCGCCGCCTCGAGGATTTTCTCCGCCGGCACCATCACGCCAAGGTCGATCACCTTGTAGCCGTTGCACTGGAGGACCACGCCCACAATGTTCTTGCCGATGTCGTGCACATCGCCCTTGACGGTGGCAATGATGATCTTTCCCTTGCTCTTGACGTCGCGCCCGGCCGCCGCGTCGAGGCGTTTTTCTTCCTCAATGTAGGGAATCAGGTGCGCCACGGCCTGCTTCATGACGCGCGCGCTCTTGACCACCTGCGGAAGGAACATCTTGCCCTGACCAAACAGGTCGCCGACGATGTTCATTCCGTCCATCAGCGGACCTTCAATGACGTGCAGCGGTCGCCCGCCGGTAGCCAGAATGGCGCGGTAGGCTTCTTCGGTGTCTTGCGTGATGAAGTCGGTGATGCCGTGCACCATGGCGTGGCTCAGGCGCTGGCCCACCGATGCGGGCAACTCGGTGGTGCCGCGCCACTCCAGGCGTCGGCTCTCGTCTTTGGCTCCGCTCTTGGCGGTCTCGGCGATCTCGACCAGGCGCTCGCCGGCGTCCGTCCTGCGATTCAACACCACGTCCTCGACCCGCTCGCGCAGCACGGGTTCCAGGTCGTCGTAGACGCCCACCATGCCGGCATTGACAATGCCCATGTCCATGCCCGCCGCAATGGCGTGGTACAGAAAGACGGTGTGAATGGCTTCACGCACCGGGTCGTTGCCGCGGAAGGAAAAGCTAACATTCGACACCCCGCCCGACACCTTGGCGCCAGGCAGGTTCTGCTTGATCCAGCGGGTCGCCTCAATGAAGTCGACCGCGTAGTTGTTGTGCTCCTCGATGCCGGTGGCAATGGCGAAGATATTGGGGTCGAAGATGATGTCTTCAGGCGGGAAACCGACTTCGTCCACCAGGATGCGGTAGGCGCGTTCGCAGATTTCGATCTTGCGTTGGTAGGTGTCGGCCTGGCCTTTTTCATCAAAGGCCATCACCACGGCGGCGGCGCCATAGCGGCGCACCAGCTTGGCCTGATGGCGAAACGTGTCAACGCCTTCTTTCATGCTGATGGAATTGACTATGGGCTTGCCCTGCACGCAGCGCAGGCCGGCCTCGATAACGCTCCATTTGCTCGAATCGATCATCACTGGCACGCGGGAAATATCGGGTTCGCTGGCGATCAGGTTCAAAAACCGCACCATCGCGGCCTGGCTGTCGAGCATGGCCTCGTCCATATTGATGTCGATGACCTGGGCACCGTTTTCAACCTGCTGGCGCGCCACGGCCAGCGCCTGCTCAAAATCACCATTCAAAATCATCCGGGCAAAGGCCTTGGAGCCCGTCACGTTGGTGCGCTCGCCGATGTTGACAAACGAAGCTCTTGGGGACGGGCCGTCAACTGAATAGATAGCGCCAATGGTCACCGGCTCCAGGCCGGACAGCATCATGGGGGCAATGGAAATTGCTGAAATAAAAGACATGCATCTCACCTGTAAAAAAGCACTGGCAGGTGAGCGTCGTTGGGACATCCAAGCCTGACGGGACCCTTTGGTGGCCGCTGCAACGCTCCTTGGATACCGGGATTTTAATGGAGAACATGTGCGCCACGGGCTCGGCGTGGTTTAACATCGCCCCTCAGCCCCCGAAGCAGCCATCAACTGCAGGGCTTAAAGGCGCCCACCATGGTCATGAACCCCGGAGAATACACTGCCTCAGGCGAGCGGGTCAGAGCGTTCGAGCGTGCCGCCGAGCTATTGACAGCACCCAGCGCCCTGATGCACCTGACCTTGGACGAAGCGCGCGTGGTCGTGGGTTACATGACGCCACAGTTCATCCCCAGCGGCACCACCTTCATCCGCGAAGGCGATGCCGCCGACGAGGGCTTCATGGCCTTGCTGCTCGAAGGTGAGGTGGTAGTCGAGGGCATCACCGTCAGCCGAACCGAGCCCGTCACTATCGGGGTACTGGCTCCGGGCAGCCTGATCGGCGAAGTGGGATTGGTGGACCGCGAGCCCCGTTCGGCTTCCTGCACCACCAGCGCCGATTCGCTGTGCGCCATCCTGACACGCGAATCGTTCGAATGCCTGATTAACGCTGAGCCCCGCATTGGCTCCAAGCTGTTGCTGGCTATTGCTGCGCGACTGGCCGAGCGCCTGCGCGACAACGCCCGCAAGCTGCGCCTGTACGCCAAGCTGGCCAAGGCGATGCAGATGGATATCGACAGCCTTTTAGTGCCTCGTAGCTGAATATCAAGCT
>CAJBVC010000077.1 GCA_903958915.1 uncultured beta proteobacterium | reverse complement strand
GCCGATGTTCAGGAACCTATCAAACGTCACCTTGCGTTATTGCCTGAGCCCGATCGCATCGCGGCGATCAGCCAACTCCCGCGTTACCTGAACCGGGCAACCGACAAGAAGCAGGTAGCCAGCGTGGTGCAGTCTGCCCTGACTGCAGAACTATCCAATGCCGCCACGGGGCCGACTGCCTGGTCGACGTTGGGCCTGCTGCGATTTCAAGCCGCAGACTCCGAAGGCGCCATGCAAGCGGCGTATCGGGCAGCGGCACTGAACCCCAAGGCCGAAGAACCGGCCTTTCTGGCGCTGGCCATGATGGGACCGAAGCTGCCCATCGCAGAGGAATTTGCGCGCAAGTTTCTGGAAGGCAAAGTCTCACCCGAGTTGCGAATGGCGTACGTACGCAATTTGCTGGATGCACAACGCTTCGTCGATGCCTACGATCAGGTGCAAATCGTTACGAGAGAAGCGCCGAACTTCACAGACGGCTGGCTGGTGCAGGGTTCTCTCGAATTTCAGACCCAAAAGCTGGCGCAGGCAGAGGCATCCCTGCTGGCCTATGTCGCATTGCACCCGACCATCGACACAGTTGCCTCAGAGTCCAGGGAAATGGGGCGCGGCCTGGTGCAGGCCTATTTGCTGCTGTCGCAATTGGCGGAACAGTCACGCAACTTTGACTCGGCGCAAAAGTACCTTGATCGTATCCAGAACCCGAAAGATGCCTTGCGCGTCACTGTGCGCAGCGCCTCTTTGCTTGCACGCCAGGGAAAAATGGACGAAGCGCGCAAACTGATTCGCTCTGCGCCCGAAGTGCAGCCGGAAGACGAGCGCACCAAAATCAGTGCGGAGGTGCAATTGCTGCGCGATTACAAGCTCTATGCGCAGGCCTACCAGCGCCTGGCAGAGGCAATCGTGCAGTTCCCTCAGGACAGCGAACTGCTGTACGACCAGGCAATGCTTGCAGAAAAACTGGGTCGTGCAGAAGAAATGGAGCGTTTGCTGCGCCGCCTGATTGCAGCCAAACCCGACTACCACCATGCGTACAACGCCCTGGGGTTTTCATTGGCAGAGCGCAATGTGCGCCTGGACGAGGCCCGCCAACTCATCACCAAGGCGTTGGAATTCGCCCCGGACGATCCCTTCATTGTCGACAGCCTGGGTTGGGTCGAGTTTCGCTCAGGGAGATTCGACGAGGCCCTGCGACTGCTGCAGACAGCTTTCCAAAAACGTCCGGACGCTGAAATCGCAGCCCACATGGGGGAAGTTCTCTGGACACTCGGCCAGCGCGACAAAGCACTCGCGGTCTGGAAAAAAGCGGCAGAAATCAACCCGGATAACGAGACCCTGCTGGAAACCACCAGGCGCCTGCAAGGCAAGCTTTGACCATGCACATCCGCATGCTCTGGTGGGCGACTGCATTTGCTCTTTTTTTTATAGCTGGTTGCGCTCAGCTGACAAGCGCTCCGGGCACTTTTGACTCTCGAACGCCACAGTGGTCCGGTCGCCTGTTTGTCAAGGTGCACTCCGATCCAGTGCAAACTTTGTCGGCCCCGTTCGAATTACAGGGTAGCGTTGAAAATGGCAGTCTGGTGCTCACCAGCACCTTAGGGACCACCCTGGCCCGCATCCAGTGGACCCCCCAGGAAGCCACCTTGCAAGTGGGCGTACAGGTCCAGCGTTTCGATTCGCTGGATGCATTGACCCGCCACCTGACCGGAACAGAGCTTCCGGTGTTGAGCCTGTTTACGTGGTTGGAAGGAATCCCGTCCCAAAGCCCTGGCTGGACCGTGGATCTGCAAGACCTCGGCACGGGGCGCCTTGCTGCCCATCGATTTTCTCCTGAGCCGGTCGCTGAGCTCAAGATCGTGCTGGAACGTTAACCGCGTCGATAATTGCGCCATGCAGTCGCTCTACGACGTCCCGGCCCCTGCCAAGCTCAACCTCTTTCTGCACATCACGGGTAGACGAGCGGACGGCTACCACCTGATTCAATCGGTGTTCATGCTGATCGACTGGTGCGACACCCTGCATTTTTCCGTGCGCCCAGATGGTGTGATTAGCCGCGAAGACCTGGGCTGGAAGCTGCCAGCCGACGACCTTGTGGTTCGAGCCGCACGTGCATTGCAGCACGCATGCGGCGGCACGCAAGGCGTGCACATTGGCATTCACAAATCGGTACCCGCCCAGGCTGGAATGGGCGGCGGCTCGTCTGACGCTGCGTCCACCCTGCTGGCGCTGAACCGCCTATGGAATCTCCAATGGCCGGTGTCAGCATTGGCCCGCCTTGGATTGGGACTGGGCGCTGACGTACCCTTTTTCCTGACCGGGCGACACGGTTGGGTGGAAGGAATTGGCGAGAAGATCACGCCGGTGGACCTGCCTGACGCCCAATTTGTCGTCGTCAAGCCCGACGCTGGGCTGGAAACCCGCCTGATTTTCAACGACCCTGCGTTGAAACGCGATTCTGAGCCTGCTATAATTTCAGGCTTCGCTGCGAACGCGTTCATTAACCCTTTGGGGTTTGGCAGGAACGACTTGCAAGCCGTTGCGCAAAAACTGTGCCCTGGCGTTTCACAGGCTATCGATTGGCTTGAATCACAGGGGTTGAAAGGCCGCATGACAGGGTCTGGAAGCGCAGTATTTGCGCTTGTGCAGCAGGGCGTTGGTTCACTGAGATGGTCGGGCCTGGATTCGGTGCCGGCTGGCTTTGAGGCGAAAGTTTGCAGCAGCGTGGCTGTTCATCCGCTTTGGGGTTGGGCAGCCAGCGATGGTTTATCGGTGGGTAGCGATTAGCTGCCAACCCGTGTAGGGGAGTCGCCAAGTTGGTTAAGGCACTGGATTTTGATTCCAGCATGCGAAGGTTCGAATCCTTCCTCCCCTGCCAAATCTGCTGTTCGGGATGTCTCGGGCGCAGCAAGTGCAATACACAGAGTTAGACCTCATCTCATCGCTGGAACGCAAATGCAGGCACCGTTACCCCCCGATTTCATGGTTTTTACCGGCAATGCCAATCCTGGGTTGGCTGCGGATATTGCCGAGCACTTGGGGATTTCGCTCGGAGCTGCCAACGTAGGCCGCTTTTCGGATGGCGAAGTCACGGTAGAGATCAACCAGAACGTCCGGGCCCGCGACGTGTTCGTGGTGCAGAGCACCTGCGCTCCCACCAACGACAATCTGATGGAACTGCTGATCATGGTGGACGCGCTCAAACGCGCCTCGGCCGAGCGCATCAGTGCAGTTATTCCGTATTTTGGCTATGCCCGGCAAGACCGCCGTCCCCGCTCCACCCGGGTTCCCATTACGGCCAAAGTAGTGGCCAACATGCTGCAGGCCGTGGGTGTGGCCCGCGTTCTGACGATGGACCTGCATGCCGACCAGATTCAGGGATTCTTTGACATCCCGGTGGACAACATCTATGCGTCGCCGGTGCTGCTGGGCGATGTGCGGCAAAAGAAGTACGAAGACCTGATTGTGGTGTCGCCCGATGTGGGCGGCGTGGTTCGTGCCCGCGCATTGGCCAAGCAACTCGACTGCGATCTGGCCATCATTGACAAACGCCGTCCGCGTGCCAATGTGAGCGAAGTGATGCACGTGATTGGTGAGATCGATGGTCGCAACTGCGTGATCATGGACGACATGATCGACACCGCCGGCACCCTGGTGAAGGCGGCTGAAGTGCTGAAGGAACGTGGTGCCAAGCAGGTCTATGCCTATTGCACGCACCCCATATTTTCTGGTCCCGCCATTGAGCGCATTACCAATGGTGGTGCACTCGACGAGGTGGTGGTGACGAACACGATTCCGTTGTCGGCAGCGGCCCGGAATTGTCAAAAAATTCGCCAGCTTTCCGTGGCTCCGCTGATCGCTGAAACGATCATGCGCATCGCCAAGGGAGAGTCGGTCATGCGTTTGTTCTCGGATCAAGACAACCTGTTCTGACCCGAAAACATCAGTAGGCGCCCTGGCATTTCGGCCGGTGGTGTCTTTTTTAAACCGGAGTCACACTGGTCGCGGTGGACTTCCTATTGGAGTACTTTATGAAATTTGTCGCTTTTGAGCGCGCTAAGCAGGGAACGGGTGCGAGCCGCCGTCTCCGCGTCACCGGTCGCACACCGGGAATCGTTTATGGCGGTGGTGAGCCCCTGCTGATCGAGTTGGACCACAACGCTCTGTGGCACACCATCAAGAAAGAAGCGTTCCATGCATCCGTGCTGGACATGGAGATCAACGGCAAAGAGCAAAAAGTGCTGCTGCGTGACTTCCAGATGCACCCGTTCAAGCAGCAGATTCTGCACATTGACTTCCAGCGCGTGGATGCCACCACCAAGTTGCACATGAAGGTGCCATTGCACTTCAGCGGCGACGAGTTGTCTCCTGCGGTCAAGACCGAAGGCTGTATCGCCAACCACGTGATGACCGAAATCAACGTGTTGTGTCTGCCGGCCGACCTGCCCGAGTTCATCGCGGTGGACCTGAGCAAGCTGAAGAAAGGCGTCTCACTGCTTCTTAACGACATCCCGCTGCCCAAGGGTGTGACCGCTGTCACCCACGGCAAAAAGAACCCGGTGGTGGTGTCGGTGGTGGTTATTTCCGCTGGCGAAGTCGCTGCCGAAGGCGCAGATGCTGCCGCCCCGGCTGCCGCTGCTCCTGCAGGCAAGGCGCCTGCCGCAGGCAAGGCTCCTGCTGGCAAGGCAGCGCCCGCTGCCAAGGCTCCCGCCAAGAAGTAAACCTTCTGTTGGCGTATGGCTCAATGGCCCACTTCGGTGGGCCATTTTTTTCGCCGTTACACTGCTTTGTAGCGCCGAACCGACCGTGGCGCGCCACGCCACTCATAACCATGATCAAACTGTTTGTTGGCCTGGGAAACCCCGGCCCCGAGTACGAATCCACCCGCCACAACGCTGGCTGCTGGTGGGTGGATGCGCTGGCGCGCGAACTCAAGGTTACCCTGCAGATGGACAAGAGTTACCATGGCCTGGTCGCGCGAACGACGCTGCACGGCCAGGCGTTTTGGCTGCTTGAGCCGCAAACCTTTATGAACCTCTCGGGCAAATCGGTGGCGGCGCTGGCCCGCTTCTTCAAGATCGCGCCGCAGGAGATACTGGTGGCCCATGATGAACTCGATATCGCTCCCGGACACGCCAAGCTCAAACTTGGTGGCAGCCACGCGGGGCACAACGGACTGCGCGACATCCATGCGCAGTTGGGCACCGATGACTATTGGCGTCTGCGGCTGGGCATTGGTCATCCCGGCACCAAGGCAGAAGTTGTCAGCTGGGTACTGAAAAAACCCTCACTCGATGACCGCATCGGCATTGATCAGTGCATTGATCGCTGCAAGAAGGCGTTTCCAGCATTCATCGCAGGCGAGATGGACAAAGCCACGCTGCTGGTGCACACCAGCAAGCCACCCCGCGCCCACGCGCCAAAAATGGCTGAAAGTATCTCGCCAACCGCACCCGCTCACCCCGAACTGCCACCACCGTAGAGGAGCAACCCGTGAACCCTATCGCTCGAAATGCTACGCTTTTCATAGCTGCTTACGCAATATCCACGGGCGTGATGAGCCAAAAAGTGTATCGATGCGGATCGACCTACAGCCAGATTCCATGTGCCGATGGCGGCGTCGCCATCGAACCGCAGGACGCACGCACCAAAGCACAAAAAACGCAGGCCGATGCCGTCATTCGCAGTGATGCCGTGACCGCCAAGTCGATGGAAAAGGAACGGCTGCAACAAGAGGCGCAGGCGCAGCGGACCGCGGGCAAGTCGACTATCACGCCGGCCGAGCCGAAGAAACCACCCAAGGCGCCTGAGCCAGTGCAGGACAAATCGGTTCCTGTGTCCAGCCGACTCGAGGCAGGCAAAGCCGCGGGCGCCAAGAGCAAGAAGAAGGAGCCGGAATACTTCACCGCGCAAACGGCACCCGACAAGAAAAAAGCCGCCAGTGCTCCGAAATGAACCCGATGCGCTAGCGCCCTACCGGGTGGGTGCTTGCTGCGCCTGCAATCGCCGGTATTTCGCCCACAGGGTCTCCTTGTCTTCCACACGATTCGGGTTCACCGGAATACACGCAACCGGGCACACCTGCACACATTGGGGTTCATCGAAATGCCCGATGCACTCGGTGCATTTGTTGGGGTCTATCTCGTAAATCTCCGAGCCCATGAAAATGGCATCGTTGGGGCACTCGGGCTCACACACATCACAGTTGATGCATTCATCGGTAATGATCAGCGCCATAGCCCGGCACTACTCCGGCTCAACCGCCATCGCAGCATCGGGCTTGACGATGACCACCGGCACGGCACTGGCGTGCAGCACTTCATTGGATACCGACCCCAACATGGCACTGCGCAAACTGCTCTGACCCCGCGCACCCATCACGATCAGGTCACAGCCAAACCGCTCGGCAATGTCGACAATGGTGTGGGCCGGGTCACCTTTGGCAACTTCACATTCGTACTCCACACCTGCCGCATCCAGCAAAGCCTGTGCTCCCTGCAACGCATGCACGCCCGCTTCGGCGCTGACGCGGTCAATCACTTCGGGATCATGCGCCACCAGCACTTCATACAGGCTGGCAGACTCCTGCACATTGGCGAGCACAACGTCGCCATGCAGGCCGGCGAGCAGCATTCGCACCGCAAAACGCACCGCTTCCAGCGACAACTCCGAACCGTCCACGGGCAACAATATCTTCATCAGAAACTCCTTGGGTTCAGGTTTTCACACAACTCAGCTTGGCCATCAGCCTGGCATGCACCGACGGCGCCACAAACTGGCCCACGTCGCCCTTCAATGTGGCGATTTCCCGCACCAGAGTACTGGAGATGAACTGGTAACGCGCATCGGGTGTCAGGAACACGGTGTCCAGATCAGGCGCCAGGGCGCGGTTCATCCCTGCAAGCTGGGTCTCAAAGTCAAAGTCGGTCACGGACCGCACGCCCCGCACCATCACCGCTGCCCCTTGGGCCACCGCAAAGTCACGTACCAGGCCGGTAAAGGTTTCGACCCGCACATTTCCCAACGGGACTGCGATTTCGCGCACCATCGCCAGCCGCTCGTCCAGCGTGAACAGGGTCTTCTTGTGGTGCGCCGCCGCCACCGCAACCACCACCGAGCCAAACAGGCGCGACGCCCGTTCGACCAGATTCTGATGCCCCAGAGTGATGGGATCAAATGTGCCGGGGTACACGGCGACCAAGGTTGCACTCATGCTGCTCCTCCAGATTCAAAGGACACAGAAGTATCCAGCGGCATCGCAGCCATCGGCACTGCGCGCAGCACGTGCGCATGCACCGCCCCGGCTTTCAGGTGCCTGGATACCTGCAAGCCAAACGGTGCAAGTTCTGCGTCGGTCCAGCACTTTGGCGCCTCCAGATAGACCGCTCCCTGTGGCGCCAGCGCGCGGGACGCAGCGCCCAGCGCCGCTTCGTACAAGTTGCCATCGAAGGGTGGATCCAGAAAGATCACATTCTGGCTGGCGCTTGCCAGTTGCCGCAATGCCGCGACACCCTCACCCCGCTGGATGCGAAACGTCTGCTCCACCGGCTCTGGCAGCACCAAGGCCTGCAATTGGGTCTGCACTTTGTGCAGTTGTGTCACCAGGGCGGCGTCCTGTTCGACCAGAAGAACTTCACGGGCACCTCGCGAAGCAGCCTCAAAACCCAAAGCCCCGGTCCCGGCAAAAGCGTCCACACACACCAGACCGGACAGGTCTTGCCCCAGCCAATTGAACAAGGTCTCACGGACCCGGTCGGGCGTGGGTCGCAAACCGGGTCGGTCGGCCACCTTGAGTTTGATGCGCTTCCAATGCCCGCCGATGATGCGAACTTCGTGCGTTTGCACGCTGGAGCGGCGAACGAATCCAGGCGCCTTGCGCTTCGATTGGGGGGATTTAGTCTGCATGCACACAGCTTACCGCATGTATCGACCCTCAAACGCCCTACATCTGCTTACAACTACCGCAACTCACTTACCAATGGCGCGCCCATTATTTAAGTCGTTGCGCATATTATGAATTTGTGCTTTTCAAACACACCCATTCACCAAGGAGAGACGTATGTATGGAGTTCGATTTCTGTTCACGGGGCTGGCACTGGTTGCCTCGGTAGCCTCGGCCCAGACCACCGTGGGGCAACCCGGCCGGCTGCTGGCGTCCAACTGCTTTCAATGCCATGGCACCAACGGAAAGGGACCGGGATTCGATTCGCTGGCGGGCAAGTCATCCAGCGAGATTTACAAGGAACTCAAGGAGTTCCAGTCAGGCAAGGAAGGCAATGGAATCATGGCCCGCCATGCCATGGGCTACACCGACGCGCAGATGCAACTCATCGCCAACTGGTTCGCCAGCCAAAAGTAGGCCCAACCCCCTTTTAAGAATCTGGAGTACCCCATGGAAAGAAGAAACTTTTTGAATGCCGCAAGCGCCGGTTTGGCCGCAAGTCTGTTGGCCGCCTGCGGCGGTGGTGATCCCACCACCAGTGATGCCAGGCCGGTCATTGACCGCAGTCGTCCACCGCAACCGGTAGTCACCAGCACAGCGGTCAAGGCGCGCGTCATCGTGATTGGTGGCGGCATGGGCGGTGCCACCGTCGCCAAGTACTTGCGTTTGTGGGGCGATGCCATCAGCGTCACGCTGATCGAGCGCATGCCCACCTACACCTCCAATATCATGAGCAGCATGGTCTTGAGCGGCCAACGCAGCATGAGCAGCCTGACCTACCGTTACGACACCCTGCGCACCAAATATGGCATCAACACCGTTTTCGGGGAAGTGGTCGCCGTGGACCCGGTGGGCGTCAAAGTGACCATGGCAGACGGAACAGTGCTGGCAGCCGACCGCATCGTGGTGGCACCCGGTATCACATTCGATACGGTTCCCGGGCTCGGGAACTCTGACAAGATGCCGCACGCCTGGCAGGCTGGGCCACAGACGACCCTGCTCGCCAACCAACTCAAGGCGATGACGGCCGGTTTGAACCACAACGTTGTGCTGACGATTCCAAAGACGCCGTACCGCTGCCCGCCCGGACCGTACGAGCGCGCCTGCCTCATCGCCGACTGGTTGCGGGTGAACAAGCCCGGTTCCAAGCTGATCGTGCTGGATGCCAATCCTGATATCGTCACGGAAAAAGACAACTTCATGCGCGCATTCTTGGGAATACATGGGAGCGTCATCGAGTACCACACTAACGCAGAGGTGCTTGAAGTCAGCCCTGCCGACATGTCGCTCACGACAACCTCAGGCAACTTTAGTGGTGACGTTGTCAACATGATCCCCCGCCAGCGCGCCGGTGCACTCATCGCGACAGCACAACTGAACAACGACCCCATAACATCTGGTAGGTTTGCAGCCGTCGATGTCTTAAGTTACGCCAGTACCGTCTCCGGCGCAAACAAAGTGCACATCATCGGCGACTCGAGTGCCACGACGCAGCCCAAGGCCGGCCATATTGCCAACCAGGAGGCCAAGGTCTGTGCAGATGCCATCAGCCGTATTCTGTCGGGTGGCTCGCCGGATCCGGCCCCCGTCACCAACTCAGCGTGCTACTCCACCATCACCATGAGCCAGGCTTCGTGGCTGACTGCGGTGTTCCAATACGAAGGTGGAGCCATGAAGCCGGTTCTAGCCAGTTCATCCGCATCACCGGATTGGAACAAGGACAACTTTGACGAAATGGGCACCTGGTTCAAGGCGCTGATGGCGGATTCGTTCGCCTGAAGACAAACATAGAATGGCGGACCACCTACACCGCCATTCATGTTCAGTTTCTTCAAGAAAAAACCTCCCGCTGCCCCGATCACCGCCCCCCCGCCAATCCCGGTCAGCGGGAGTAGTGGTTCGCTCATCGGGAGCGCGCTGGTTACGCCCATCGATATCCCGGTGGCACCTGCCACACCGCCAGCGCGGCAGAAGTGGGTCGACAAGCTCAAGGCCAGCCTTGGCAAAACGGCCTCCAGCATTTCCATTGTTTTTGGTGGCTCGGTCATCGACGAGGCGCTGTACGAAAGCCTGGAAGATGCACTGTTGATGTCCGACGCGGGAGTGCCCGCGACCCAGTACCTGCTCGAAGAGTTACGCCGCAAGGTGAAAGACACCGGGGTCACGCACCCCGTCGCATTGAAGAACATACTCACAGCCACACTGACCAACCTGCTGCAGCCGCTGGAAAAGGCACTGGTGATCGGCGAGCACCTACCCACGGTCATCATGGTCGCAGGGGTCAACGGTGCCGGCAAGACCACCTCGATTGGCAAACTCACGCGCCATTTGTGTGACAGTGGTGAGAGCGTACTGCTGGCTGCCGCGGATACTTTTCGGGCGGCGGCACGCGAGCAACTCACCATCTGGGCGGACCGGAACCTGGTCGAAATCGTCAGCCAGGCAGGTGGCGACCCGGCCGCGGTGAGCTTTGATGCGGTCAATGCCGGTCGGGCGCGTGGCAAAGGCGTGGTACTGATCGATACCGCCGGGCGGTTGCCTACGCAGCTGCACCTGATGGAAGAATTGAAGAAGATCAAACGCGTGGTGCAAAAAGCAGATGCCACGGGACCACATGAAATCCTGCTGGTGATCGACGGCAACACCGGTCAAAACGCGGTGGCCCAGGTGAAGGCATTTGATGACACACTGGG
>CAJBVC010000076.1 GCA_903958915.1 uncultured beta proteobacterium | reverse complement strand
TGTGTAGGCGTTTGCATTCTTGGGGTCGACACGTGTCTGCACCACCGTGAGACTTCCCTGGCTGGCATAGTCGAACGGACTGGAGACTTCAAGGGTTTGCACCTGCGGGTTGCCAGACAGACCGGCTTCCTCCAGGAAGTAGTCGAAGCTGCCACAGCTTGTGAGTGAAGCGGAGGTCACCACTGCGGCGCGCACCCGACTCCATAGAAACTGGCGCAACAGGTCGCCCGGTACGATGGGGCTGGCGTGGGCGGTCACCACCAGGAACTGATTGGCCGTGTCGACCTTCAACCACTTTGCCAATGGCTGGGCGCCGTGCTCGAGCAGCAGGCTGCTGGTGGAAACGACACTGCCCAGACGCGGTGCAAGGGCGCCCAGCTTGGCGTAAAGCTGGGAACACTGCAGCGCACGCGACGGATCGTCTTTGGCGACTTGCCTGATCTCTGCACCCAGCGCATCGATCGCTTTGGACAGTGCCAGGGCGTGGCCATAAATCAGCGTGACCGGCTCGGTCAGGGCATCGGGTAGTTGACCGTGGGCGAAGCGCAAGCTACCGCCCTTGCCATCGGTATTGACATGTACCAGGTCCATGGCCAGGCGGGCGAGTTGGGTAAGGGCGGTTTTGAGTTGGCTGGACAGGGTGGATGCGTCCTGCGCCAGCGCCAGTTGCAGTTCACCACTCACTTCAGACATTGCCTTGGGCAGTCGGTCCAGCCAACGCAGGCTGGAGAGATCCATGCTGCTCGAAAACTGGTCGAGGGCAACTGCGGGAAGGTGGTGACCTTCATCAAAGACCACCAGGCAGTTGTCCAGATCGGGCAGGGTCTTGGTTCCGAGCGATGCCAATACCAGATCGTGGTTGGCGACGATCACGTTGGACTCTGACAGGCGACTGCGTGCCTGGTAATAGCTGCAGTCCCGAAAGCGCGGGCAATGCCGCACGGTGCAGGTGTACCGCTCTGCGGCCACCAGGGACCAGTCACGCACATCAGGGGCTTCAGGCAGTGTGTCACGATCGCCCTCCCACGCCCCTGACGCGAGCAGCACGGCCATAGTATCGAGCATCCTGGTCCGGCGTTCTTCCATCGCTTCCTGGGACAGCACCGTGGTGTAGCGGTTGGTTGGATGTGCGCCTTCATCCGGATCAAACATCTCGTCACTGCCTCGACCCACGCCCACCAGGCGTTCCAGCTTGAGCTTGCACACATAGCGTCCTCGTCCTTTGGCCAGTGCGAACGCAAAGGGCTGGTCCAGCGCGGCAGCCAGCGCCGGCAAGTCCTTGGTCATCAACTGCTCTTGCAGGGCCACAGTCGCGGTGGAAATCAGGACCCGGGTTTTTCGTTGCAGGGCAATTGCTATGGCAGTGGAGGCATAGGCCGCTGATTTGCCAACGCCGGTCCCGGCCTGAATCACTGCGATTGCCTGGACCGGGTTCGGGTGTTCACCCAGATCAGCCGTCGCAAGCGTTTGTGCCACACACGCAGCCATCTCGTGCTGACCCGGACGGTCTCTAAAACCGACAGTGCTGCCAACGACTGTCTTGAAGGCTTCAAGCGCCGAAGGTACTAGTGACTCGGGGTTCAAGGCAATTCATTCTCGACGTGTGCATTCCTGAATATACTGGCCTTGTTGGTTTGACGCTGAGACAGCACCCAATGCGATCCCGCGTTGGTCGAGCATGTAAAGGAGAATTATGAAGACTTCTTTAAGAGCATTCCTGTTCGCATGGCTTGCAATGTATTGTCTTTGTGCCCGAGCGGATTCAAGCAGCCTGATGGGCCAGGCGCTAGCGGCCAACCCGGAGCGTTACCAATTTGCGGTGGCCAATGGTGCTGAAATTCGCGCCACCAGCGACAACAAAGCGTTCTCGATCTGGTGGCAGCCCTCGGCATCGCCCCCTGCGGGCGTTATCGTTGGACTTCACGGTCACGCTAGTTACGCCACGGACGACATCTACCTGTGGCAACCCTATGCCCAGGCGAGGGGATATGCGATTTTGGCGCTGCAGTGGTGGTTTGGTGGGGGCGAGGCAGTCAATGACTACTACATGCCAGCAGAGATGTATCCCATCATTGCCGGCATTCTGGCCGAAAAGGGGGTTCAACCCGGCACCGTGCTGCTGCAGGGGTACTCACGAGGCGCTGCCAATTCCTACGGCGTGACCGCACTGGACACTGCATCAGGCAACCGGTTTTTTGGCATGACTTTGTCGATTTCTGGCGGTGCCGGGTCAGATTTCCCTCCCAATATGCAGGTCGTTGCGGGTGACTTTGGCAAACAGCCCTTTAATGGCGTGCAGTGGGTGATGTACTGCGGCGAAAAGGACCCTGAGCCCGGCATGAACGGATGCCCCGGAATGATCGCCTCCAAGAATTGGGTTACACAGTACGGCGCCACGTTCAAACTGCTGATTGACGACCCCAATGGAGACCATGGTGGCTTCATGACCAACAGCGCCAACGTGAACACCGCCCTGGCGCAGTTCACGCCAACAGCACGCCGTTCGGTGTACTTGATCCCTGGTTGGAACCTGGTGGGCAACTCCGCAGGCGGCGTCATCGATGTCGCAACATCCCTGGCTGACGCGGCAAAAGTGTCGTCGGTCTGGAAGTGGAGCGCCTCGAAAAGGAAATGGGCCTTCTATGCCCCATCGCTGTCGACGCAGGATTTGTTGGTTTACGCCAATAGCCAAGGCTACGACGTACTTTCGTCCATCCAGAGCGGCGAGGGCTTTTGGGTCCAGTCCAAGGTGTCGGCCGTGGTGGATCTTCCGGCGGGAACATCTGTCAGTGCGGCGGCGGTTCAATCGGCGTTTGTTGCAGGTTGGAATTTGGTTGGCGTTGGCGAAACGCGGAGTCCACCGGATTTCGACACATCAAGCCTGTGGGCCTGGGACCCGGTCAAAGGCGTGTGGTATTTCTACGCCGGTAGCCTGGACACCGCTGGAACCTTGGCATCGACCATTCAAAGCAGCAGTTACCTTGATTTCGCCTCGGTCGGTAAAAAATTAGTTCAAGGAACCGGGTTTTGGGCGGACAAGACTTCTGTGACAACGCCTGTGGTGCTCAAAGCGCCTTCGGCTGTTGTCGTTGGTGCATCTGGGTCGCAAACCGTAGGCGGGCAGACGTTCGGTGCTTCCACCCAGTTGGCAGTTTCCTGGACCGCTCCGGTGTCCAGCGTTGACCACTACGAAGTTACTGCCACTGAGCCAATTCAAAACACCAAGGTTACGCAGACAACAAAATCCAATGCGTTAGTGCTCACCGCTCTGAAGTCGGCCACACCATATACCGTGGTAGTGAAGAGTTGTGCTGACGCGGCATGCAAACAGGGTGTTTCGGCCGCCGGAGTTCAGGCAACGACTTCGAGTGAATATTGGCAGTTGCAGGGCAGTGGCAACACTACCGCCGGCCTAAGCCGCATCGTCAGTGACGGCAACGCACGTATCAGCGCTACCCGTTTTGGCCCGGAAGCGGGCGGCGTCACGGCCAACCGTATCCAGCTGTATTACGGGCCAAGTCTGGTGTCTGGCCTTCAGGCGCTGTCCACGGCGCTCACGGCCAGCGCCACCAGCGCAGCGCAGCCGTCAAGCTATCTGAGCTTTGTGACCAGCGGGGCGACAACTGGCATATTGACGCCGACACCGGCGGCCACGCTGGTTAAAACGGTGGCAACCGGACAGGGTGTCCCGCTGTCGGCTGCCTTGGGCGGCAAGGTGCGGGTGTTTTTTGAGGCGACAGGGGCAGACCTCAAGACGCGCATCTTCAGCATCGACAGCGTCGACGGTTATACCGGCCAGGATTTCAACAGCAGCAGCACCTCGACCACCTGCTCAACCACGGCTGACTTTTCTACCGGCGGCGGCTGTGCATTGTCGGTGGCCGTAGGTGTTGAAGGCGACACCGTGGCCGCAAATGCCAAAATCCTGAATGCCCGCCAGAACAAGGTCGGTTACCCGACCCAGACCGACTGGCGCTGGGACGGTGCACCTGGCACTTTCATGGTGTTCACCAGCGGCAGTATCACGGGCTGCAGCACGGCCAACCGGACCCACGGCTATGCGGTCTGGAATGGCAGCACCTGGGACGTTCAATACGATACTGCAGGTTGCCCCAAACTCTTTACCAACGTGCAGGCGGCGTTTCCGATGCACGTCGGCGGGGTGCGCTACAAGCTTTATTACGGCGACACCTCCAACACCACCGGACAGTTGGCCGGTCCGTTACCGTTCCTAGGCCCCAAGAGACTGCTGTATGCCGACGGCGCCAAGTCGGGCCTACCTGACCGGGTCGATTTCGAGGATTGGGAAAACCAGGCCAATGCCCGAAATGTCGTGTTCCTGTGGCCCAATGGCGATGCTCTGGACAGCACGGCGGAGGGCTATATTGACGACTTTCATTTTCTGACCCCGACCGGAAGTCTCGATCTGCAGGTCATGTACCTGGCCATCACCAACGGAGTCGCGGTGCCCCTTGGCGCGGCGGCCGTTCTCCTGAATCCTTAGCGATCGTGGCGTCATAGCCTGACCAGATCATGGAAATTGCACCATAACGGCGTTAAATGTCGGTTAAATCAGGTATTCTGTCGGCATCACAAAAAGGAGACACGACATGGCAAAATCTAAATTGGTAATGGAGTACATCTTCGACCACGAGGCAGCACAACCTGATCAGATTTTTCTGACGCAGCCCCTGGGCAGTGGTCAAGTGGCAGATTACACATGGGCCCAAGTGCTCGACCACTCGCGGCGCATGGCGACGCATTTAAAGTCGCAAGGCTTTGAGCCTGGCGCTCGTATTGCGATTCTCTCGAAGAACTGTGCCCATTTCTTCATGGCTGAACTGGCGATCTGGATGGCGGGATACACCACTGTGGCCATCTTCCCAACCGAAACGGCGGAGACGGTGCGTTTCGTTTTGGAGCACAGCGGTGCCAGTCTGCTGTTTGTTGGCAAGCTCGACACATGGGAGCAACAAAAACCTGGCGTTGCTCCTGGCTTGCCGTGTATCGCGTTTCCTCTTGCGCCAAAGAATAGCTACGAAGGTTGGGATGCCGTGGTGGCACGCAATCAGCCACTGTCGGGCCGTGTGGATCGTTCCGCGTCAGACATTGCAATTCTTATGTACACCTCGGGTTCAACAGGGACTCCCAAGGGCGTGATGCACAGCTTTGGCCACATCACGCGCGCCAGTGAGAATATCGTGCAGGACATCAATTCACGTATCGGCAAGGTCGAAGAAAAGCGGGTGTTGTCCTATCTGCCGCTTGCGCACGTGTTTGAGCGTGCCTGGGTGGAGTGCGCATCGTGGGTAGATGGTAAAACCCACGTGTATTTTGCTGAATCGCTGGACACTTTCGTGCAGGACATGAACCGGGCCCGTCCCACCATCTTCATATCGGTCCCGCGCTTGTGGCTCAAGTTCCAGCACGGCGTTTTCTCCAAGATGCCCCCGAAAAAGCTCGACACCCTGTTGAGCATTCCTATCATCAAGGGCATAGTCGGGCGCAAGATTCTCAAGGGCCTGGGCCTGGACCAATGCCTGCTCGCGGGAAGCGGTTCAGCTCCTATTCCTGCTGAACTGATCGCCTGGTACCGCCGTCTGGGGCTGAACCTGATCGAGGGTTACGCCATGACGGAGGACTTTGCTTACTCGCACAATTCGACGGTCGCGATCAATGAGCCCGGTTGTGTCGGGGTGCCGTTGCCTGGGGTTATGGTGCGCATCAGCGAGGAAGGTGAAATACTGATCAAATCGCCCGGCCAGTTGGTGGGTTATTACAAGCGCCCTGACCTGGACGCAGAGGTCTTTACCGAAGATGGTTACTTCCGTACCGGCGACCGTGGCGAGCGGCGGGCCGATGGACTGCTCAAGATCACGGGTCGGGTGAAAGAGCTGTTCAAGACGTCCAAAGGCAAGTACGTTGCGCCAGCACCCATTGAAAACCGCATCAATGCGCATCCATTGATCGAGACCAGTATGGTTTCCGGAGTCGGTCAGCCGGCCGCTTTCGCCATCGTAGTGCTTGGCGAAGAGGTCCGTCCCAAGCAGAAGGACCCTGCGTTTCGAAAAGACGTGGAAGAGCAGCTTACGCTGTTGCTCAAGGCGGTTAATGCTGAATTGGCGGATTACGAGAAACTGCAAATGCTGGTGATTGCCCAAGAGCCCTGGTCGATCGAAAATGGATGCCTGACGCCGACTTTGAAAATTCGGCGCAGTCGCATCGAGAACGAAGTCAACGCCAAACTGGATGCCTGGTACGCTGGCAAGGCCAAGGTACAGTGGGCCTAAGGCGCTGTCGCGGCGAGTTCCTCCAGCGAGCGTAGCGAACGCTCGCTGCGGAACTCTCGATGTTCTCCGGTCAGCGGGTCGGTGAAGGAAAGTGAGCGCGCCAACAACTGCAGCGGCTTAGTGAAATTATTGGAACCCTCGGGTGTCAGTGTTGGGTAGATTCCGTCGTGGACGAGTGGCAAACCCAGAGCGGCCATGTGCACGCGCAGTTGGTGTCGCAAGCCCGTTATCGGGCGCAACCAATAGCGTGCCAGCGGCTCGCTGAACTCCATTACATCAATGTGTGTCAAGCTGTTGGGAGCGCCCGCTACTTCGCGCTGTTGCATGAAGTGCTGCGCGGGCTCGATTCGGCTTTCGCGAGTGATAGGCCACTGCAGCGCCGGACTCCACGGTGCAATGGCTTCGTAGGTTTTGTGCATCTGGCGAGTTCTAAACAGTTCGTGGTATGCCGCCCGGCTTGTGCGTTGCATTGAGAACAGCACCAGACCGGCCGTGTCGCGATCAATACGGTGCAGCGGTGAGAGGTCTTCCAGACCCATGGCGCGCTTGAGTCGTACCAGCACAGTCTCCTGGAGGTACTTTCCCGAAGGAACCACAGGCAGGAAGTGCGGCTTGTCAATGACCAGCAAGTGGTCGTCCTGCCACAGGACTTTGGCTTCAAAAGGTATAGGAGTCTCGGTGGCAAGGGAGCGAAAATAGTAGAGGCGCTGCCCCGGCAGGATCGGCTGTTCCGGGCGCACCTGGCAACCCTGGTCGTCAGTGACATCTCCGCGCACCAGCCGTTCGTCCCACAACGCTGCAGGCACTTTGTCAAAGTGCGCCTTCAAAAACTCCAGCACGTTGGACCAGGTACCCGCAGGGACAACGACGCAACTAGCGCCCACTCCGTCGCGCATTGGGGGCGGATTGGGTCGGTACAGGCTCACACGCGCTCGAACACCACGTCCCAGACGCCATGACCCAGGCGAATGCCGCGGTTCTCGAACTTCGTTAGCGGTCTGTAGTGCGGTTTAGGCGCATAACCAAGCATCTCAGGGTGGGTTGGCAATGCGCGATTGCGCAGCAGGGGTTCAGCGTCCAGTACCTCAAGAATTTGCTCGGCGTATGGTTGCCAGTCGGTGGCGCAATGAAGGTAGGCGCCGTGCTTGAGGCGCTGGGCGAGTTTGGCAACCAGCGGAGACTGAATCAGTCGACGCTTGTTGTGCTTGGTTTTGTGCCACGGGTCGGGGAAGAAGATGTGTACGCCATCGAGACTCTCTCGGACCAACATGTGGTCGATGACCTCTACAGCATCATGCGCACAGATACGAATGTTGGTGATGTTGTTCTCGCCAATGCGTTTGAGCAAGGCGCCCACACCGGGCTCATGCACTTCGCAGCACAGAAACCGGGTCGCGGGAAGCGTCTGCGCAATGTGCGCGGTTGCTTCGCCCATGCCAAAGCCAATCTCCAGAACGAGGGGCTGTGCTTGCGAGGCTTTTTGTCCGTCGGCGCCCGCTGCATCAGCGAAAGCTGCTTCCAAATTGATAGCGCTGTGCTGGTACGGCAACACATATTTGGGGCCAAGTTCTTCCAATGCCTTGGCCTGACCAGCAGTGGTGCGCCCAGCGCGTTTTACAAAGCTTTTAATGGTGCGCATGAATGGCTTGTCGCCCGCGCTTGCTTGGGCTTTTGATGGCAATGTGGACTCGTCGGGCAGCATGGTTCGTTCAGTGGGGGAATCTGCAAAAGCAGGTTGCTCCAGAGTGTAACGATCCCTCTTGTTTTTCAGAGGTGCAATGGTGTGATAATGTTTTTTCACACCAGTAAGGGAAGTGAGCTTCGGCCGTGAACACCTTTGAATGGACTCCCCTTTTTGAAACCGGGCTTGGCGAAGTGGATAGCCAGCATCGCCGTCTGGTCGGCATGCTGAATTCCTTGAGCGACCAGCTTGACAGCGCCAGTACCGACAGCATCGACGGGCTGCTTAAAGCGCTGGCGCAATACACCGTGTACCACTTTTCGTACGAAGAATCGCTCATGATCGAGGTGGGGCTGGATGCGCGGCACACGGAGCAGCATTGTGCAATCCACGCGCGCTTTGTGGAACAGGTGCAATCATGGATGGCCACCCGTCAAGCCGAGGGCCAACTCTCGCCTGAGCAACTGATTGATTACCTTGCCAATTGGCTGATATTTCATATCCTTGGCGAGGATCAATCGATGGGAAGACAGGTGTTGGCCATCAGGTCGGGTGCCGGGCCGGAGCAGGCGTGGCAGGAGGATCGTCCATCGGACGATCCGCGTACCGTGATTCTGTTGGGGGCGTTGCATCGACTGTATTCCGACTTGTTGGAGCGCAACGAGCGACTTGTCAGGACGCAAGAAGCATTGAAGTCGCTGAATGCGTCGCTTGAGCAACGTGTGGCCCAGCGAACAGCGGATCTGGAAGCAGCAAACCGCCACCTTCAGGACGAGCGCCAACGCGCCATTGAGACCGAAAAGATGGCATCCTTAGGCAGGATGGTTGCTGGCTTTGCCCATGAAGTGAACACGCCCATTGGCATTGCGGTGGGAGCCGTTTCGCAGGTCGAGGAGTCGGTCACAAGGCTGGAGGGCTTGCTGCAGGGCGAAGAGGTGTCGGAAGAGCAGATTTCAGGGAGTTTGGCGTCTGTCACGGAATCCAGCGCATTGGCAATGGCGAATTTGCGCCGTGCGGCTTCATTGGTACAAAGTTTCAAGCGAACCGCCGTAGATCAAACCTCAGAGACCGAGCGAGACTTCTCCTTGGCGCAGCTGATTGACGATGTGATTGTGACCATGCGCCCGATGTTTCGGGGATCACCAATCGTTTTTGATGTTGACTGTTCGCAGGATATTTCACTGCGCGCAATTCCGGGTGCCTGGACGCAAATCCTCACTAACCTGTGTACCAATGCGCATAAGCATGCATTTGAAAATGGAAAGCGCGTTGGTTTGATTCAGATATCAGTGGAGCGAGACGCCAGGCATGTGCAACTGACCTTCCGCGATAACGGAGCGGGTATGGAGGCCGACCACGTCCGGCAGGCATTCGAACCTTTTTTTACGACGTGTCGCAATGATGGTGGCAGTGGTCTGGGCCTCTACATCGCCTACAGTCTGGCGACTCAGACCCTTGGTGGAACGCTTCGCTGCAATTCGACTTCCGGTCATGGCACGGAATTTGTATTGAACGTGCCTTTGCGCATCACTGGTGGGCAGGAGGTTGCATCGTGAAAATCATCCGAAGCGCGGGCACAGCGGTACCCGCTGGAGTGACAGGCAGGCTTAGCGCCTGGAAACTTCTTGTAGTCGACGACGAACCCGATGTACGGCAACTAACAGCTATCAGCCTGAGAAATTTCGAGTTCTTCGGACGCGAGTTGCAGTTACTCGAAGCCGATTCGGCTGCGCAGGCCAAGTTGGTTTTGCAGGAACATCCCGACATTGCGGTTGCCCTGATCGATGTGGTTATGGAGACTGACGATGCTGGCCTGAAGTTGGTGGAACACATCCGCAATGCAATAGGCAATCGCATGATGCGGCTGGTCATTCGTACCGGGCAACCGGGGATGGCCCCAGAACGATTTGTGATCGATCATTACGACATTGATGATTACCGGGACAAGACCGAGCTGACGACGCAAAAGCTCTATGCGACAGTTCGCCTGGCGCTCAAGGGTTACCGGGACCTGCAAACCATCGATCTGAACCGCCAGGGTCTAGGGCGCATTCTTGCGGTAACCCCCGACCTGTACGACTTGCATCGGGACAAGCTGGAAGATTACTTTCGCGGTGTTCTGATGCAATTGATTGGCATCTGCCGCCTGGGACAGTCCGGCATGATTTCGACCATCGACGGCATGGTCATGACGGTAGAGGGCCGCGATGTCCGCATCCGCGCGGGCGCCGGAGACTTTGAGGAAGGTGAGGCAAATGAGAGTCGCCGCTCGCAGATTGTGGAACTATGCACCAGGGTGGTGACCGGGCAAACGGTGCCTGACGGTTTACGCGCGGGCGCTGCCGTGGTGCCATTGAGCGTGGGCAAGGAAGTTTTTGGATTCGTCTACCTCGAAGCTGCTGGCGAGATGTCGCAGGCTGATAGGGAACTGATCCAGGTGTTGGCCAACCAATGCGCCGCGGGGCTCGAAAATTTCAAACTTCATCACAGCCTCGAAGAGTCCTACGAAGAGGCGATCGACATGCTGGGGCAGGTGGCGGAGTACAAGGACTCAGCGACAGGGGCGCATATACGCCGCATTCAGGAGTACACCTATCGTCTGGCACGCGAATTACTTGTTGAGGAAGACCTTGCGACGTCGTACGGCAAGGCCAGCCGATTGCATGACATTGGCAAAGTAGGCATTCCTGACCTGATACTGCGAAAACCTGGTCGCCTGACCCCGGAAGAGTTTGCCATCATCCAGCAGCATTCACTGATTGGTGACGCCATACTGAAACGCAGTCCGGCGATGGCTTTGGCACGCCTCGTGGCCCGCTCGCACCACGAGCATTGGGACGGTACTGGCTATCCGGATGGTCTGGTGGCTGACAATATTCCTCTGGTGGCGCGGTTGGTGGCTGTGGTGGACGTGTTCGATGCACTGATGAGTACCCGACCTTACAAAGGCCCCTGGCAACTGGAAGCGGCGATCAGCGAAATCGAGCGTGGCCAAGGAACCCATTTCGATCCCGGCGTCGTCAAGGCCTTTCTGAGTCTCTACCGCCAGGGCAAATTCTTGGACCTGATTGCCAAAGCAGTCGCGCCGGCTCCACCGATGCCGACTTTCGAGTAGCTTGGCGGTTGGTCAAGCGCTACCCAGCGCCTATCGAGTAGCGTCCACAAGGTGCCTTGACCAATTCATGCCAGGCCGAAATCCAACCCTCTAGCGCCGTGCCAATATCCGAATGCGAGGTGCCGGGTAGCCCCAGCGTTGCAGCGGCCTGCACAAGGGCATGGAGTGCCTCGGCGGGCGTGGAAGTCTCAGCAGGTCGTGCGCCATTTTGCTTGGACAGCTTTTCGCCATTGGTTCCCAGCACCAAGGGTGTGTGCAGATAGTGTGGGGTTGGTAATCCCAGCGCCCCTTGAAGGAGAACTTGCCGTGCGGTGTTGTCGGACAGGTCCTCGCCGCGAACGACATGGGTGATGTTCTGATCGCCGTCATCCACAACGACCGCAAGCTGGTAAGTGAAGCATCCGTCTGCACGTCGCAATACAAAGTCGCCCACCGCGCTTGCTACGTCCTGAAGTTGGGGACCCAGTCGCCGATCCGTCCAGCACGTCGATCGCGCTCCTAAATCCATAGCTGGTTGCGCAAGCTGGGTATGCGTAAATGGCCTATTTCGCTCGGAAGCTGAGGTTCGAAATCTCCAGGCAGGGGGATGTGTTGGGGAGTCATTCCGCTGGAGAGAACCCGAGGCACAGGTGCCTGGATACACCAGTTCATCGTGGCGCGCGCGCATTTGTCCGCGCAGCAACAGGGCCTGAGCAATGTCCCGGCGTGTACAGTGGCAGGGGTAGG
>CAJBVC010000075.1 GCA_903958915.1 uncultured beta proteobacterium | reverse complement strand
GATGCTGGACGGCATCATGGCGCAAATCCGCACCGTCAAGGGCGTGGTCGATCTGGAGCACAGCCTGCAGGAGGCCAATCCGGCCATCATCATCAAGGTCAACCAGGAGGTGGCCAGTGATCTGGGCTTGTCGGTGGAGCGGGTGGGTTCGGTACTGCGTCCGTTTGTCAATGGGGATCAGGTAGGCAGCTGGCTGGCGCCGGACGGGCAGAACTACGATGTCAATGTGCAACTGCCTGCGACGGGACGGCAGAAGTTGTCGGACCTGGGAGATTTGTACATCACCACCAGCCGGGTCGATGCCACCGGCGCGCCCATCATGGTGCCGTTGCGCCAGGTGGTGGAGTTTGTTGCGTCCACCAGCCCGCAGGTGATCAAGCGCCAGAACCTCCAGCGCCGCGTGGGTATCTATGCCAATGTAGAAGGCCGCCCCACCGGCGATGTAGCCAAGGAGGTGAAGAAAGTGGTGCAGTCGATTGACCTGCCACCGGGCTACCGCTTTGATATCAAGGGCGAAGCCGAGCAGAACGACGAAGCCGGTGCGGCCGCAATCACAGCCATGGGGTTGGCGGTGATTTTCATCTACTTTATTCTGGCATCGCAATTTGGTAGTTTCCTGCAGCCCGTGGCCATCATGGCGTCATTGCCATTCACTTTGGTGGGGGTGATGCTGGCACTGCTGGTGACCGGCTCCACGCTCAACCTGTTTTCCATCATCGGTTTCATCATGCTGATGGGGCTGGTCGTGAAAAATGCCATTCTGCTGGTGGACTTTGCCAACCATGGGCAGCGCAACGGGCTGGCCCAGTTCGAGGCCGTATTGCAGGCAGGTCAGGTGCGCCTGCGCCCCATCATCATGACCACGCTGGCGATGATTTTCGGCATGCTGCCAATGGCCATCGGCCTGGGTGAGGGCAGCGAGTCGCAAGCGCCCATGGGACGCGCCGTGATCGGCGGGTTGATCACCTCCACCTTGTTGACACTGGTGGTGGTGCCGGTGCTGTACACCTATCTGGACAACTTGCCGCGGTGGTGGAAACGACGCTCAGGTGCTGCTGTTGTCGTCGGCAGCCAAAGCGCCTGAGTTCACTTGCTGGGCCGCGCGGATGATGGTATCGAAACTTCCTTGCCGGTAGAGCTTGAGAAAAGCCGCCACTACGGTGGGATCGAACTGCGTTCCAGCACCTTTCTCAACCTCGGCTGCCGCCACGTCGGGTTCCCAGGGTTGTTTGTAGGGGCGGTGACTGATGAGCGCGTCAAACACATCGATCACACTGACAATGCGCGTGGAGACGTGAAACTCCTGGGACGGACGCCCTTGCGGGTACCCGGTGCCATCCCAACGCTCGTGGTGGTGGGTGGCGATGTCGCAGGCGGTCTCCAGGTGCGCGTCGTTGTCCAGGATGCTTTTGCCAATGTGCGTGTGGGTGCGAATGATGGCGTATTCCTCGGCCGTGAGGCGACCTGGTTTGCGCAGGATGGCATCCGGGATACCGATCTTGCCAACATCGTGCAGGCGGCTGGCCTTGCCGACATGGGCCGCCTCCTCTTCGGCCAGGCCCAGTTCGAGCGCTAGCAGCCGGGTGTACTGGTCAATGCGATTGATGTGGCTGCCGGTGGCACTGTCCTTGAACTCGGCAATGCGCGCCAGCATGTCGATCATGTGGTCGTAGGATTTTGTCAGGTCGACGTGCAAGCGCAAATTTTCGAGTGCGCTGGAACATTGCTGGGCCATCATGGAGACCAGCGCCCGGTCGGATTCGTCGAGGTCGTGCGTGGGCTCGATGTAAATGAACCCGACGGGCTTGCGCTGTACCAACAGAGGTACAACATAGGCATCCTTGCGCAGCATTTCCGGCACTTTGCCATTCAGCACGGCCTGGGCACACTCTGCCCGAATGTGGTCAAAGCGCTCCTGACTGTCGAGTGTTCCTGATGCTGCTTGCACCGTGGTTTCGCTGTCATCAAAGGTAGCGATGACCCCGTCGATGGTCGAGATGAAACTGTTGCCCGACAGATTGCACAGTCCCACCACCTGGGTCAGTACGCCCTGAAAAAACTGGCCCAGCGAACGGTTGCTGATGCGGTAAATGTCGGGCGCGGCCATCAGCACGTGCTGCAGGCCAATGCGGTTGAGGTCAATCGAGCGCAAGTCCCGATACGACTTGATGGCCGAACGCACCGCCGTGTAGAGGTGGGTGGCCGTGAGTTCGGTCTTGTCCTTGTAGTCGTCGATATCGTAATGGTCGATAACGTAGCGCTCCGGTGCGAGTCCAGCCTGCCCCGTGCGAATGATGAGTCGCATCATGGGGTTGTCCAGATCCTTGCGGATGAACTCCACCAAGCGCAACCCGGCGTCGTCGGTTTCCATGACCACGTCGATCAAGGCTATCGACACATCGGTGTGTTGCGCAAGCAATGCACGCGCCTCTGCCCCGGACCCTGCTTCGATAATCTCCAGACCACGGTCGGCGAATTGAAACCCCTTGAGATTGATCCGGGTCAGCGCCCGCATATCGGGCTCGTCATCGACCACCAGTAATTTCCAGGTATGGCGCGGGGACGTTTTCGCAACCTGTTCCCCGGCAGGATCAGCGCGGGACCGAATCAGTTTCATGGCGTTCCTTGTGCTGCTTGCGGCATCATCCGGCTCGAAAAATGAATGTCAAAACGGCAGCCCGCCTCAGGCTGGCTTTCACAGTGAATGGTTCCGCCCAACTGGTTGGTGACAATGTTGTAGCAAATGTAGAGTCCCAGCCCGGAGCCACCTTCACCCCGGCGGGTGGTGTAAAAAGGCTCAAAGATGCGTGACAGGTGGGCGGCATCCATGCCTTTGCCATTGTCGCTAAATTCCAACCGAATATCCGGGCCATTGTCGCTCACCCTGATATCAATCCGTCCTGGACGACTGCCATCGTCGAAAGCGTGCTGGATGGAATTCATGATGAGGTTGGTCAACAACTGTTGCAGCAGCCCAGGCATGCCTTTGAGTTCGAGCTCGTC
>CAJBVC010000074.1 GCA_903958915.1 uncultured beta proteobacterium | reverse complement strand
CGATAAAGTGGGCGGCCTGCTCGGGCGGGAACAGGTCATAGTCATTCTTGCCCAGCAGGCTGCTACGTTCAAACCCGGTGAGTTCTTCGCCTGCCCGATTGAACAGCACATAACGCAGGTCCGTGGCATCCTTGAGAAAAACCATGAGGGGAGTGTTTTCGACGATGGCCTCGGTCAGCTCTTTTGATTCTCTGAGCGCGCGCTCGGCCTGTTTACGCTGCGTAATTTCCCGACTGACCGACAGCAGGCACTGTTCTCCGTGCATGGTGATAAGGTGGGCCGACATCAGACCTTCGAGCAGGCGACCGTCTCTGGCACGAAAGTTCACTTCCTGATTTTCGTAGTAGCCGTCACGGCGCAGCATGTCCATCAAACGCTGCCGGTCGGTGCTGTGGTCCCACAAACGCAGCTCGATCGACGTCTTTCCGATCACTTCGTCGCGCTGCCATCCGGTCATGCGGACAAAACCGTCGCTCACCTCCAGATAGCTCCCATCGGCCAGACGCGTGATGTTGATGGCATCCGGACTGGTCATCAGCGCCGCCCGATAACGTTGCTCGCTCTCCTGGAGTGCTTCTTCGAGCAGTTTGCGGTCGCTGATATCGACCGAGATACCGGTCGTGCGCAGGGCCTTGTCATTGGCGTCGTAGGAGGTGCTGCCATAGGCCGCAATCCACCGTATCTGTCCGCCCGGCAGGACGACGCGGTATTCGCTCGAAAGCGGTGTGTGGTCCCTGATGGCTGCTGCATTGCGTTCCTGTGCTCCAGCCAGATCCAGCGGATGCACTGCCGCGCGCCAGGTTTCCAGCGAAACGAGATTGGACCCAACCGGCAGCCCGAACAACTGGCACATTTCGTCGGACCAGAACATGGCTTCTTCGCCAATCGGCCAGTCCCACACGCCCGCGCCGGCCGCGCGCTGGGCCAGGGCAAGCCGCTCCTGGGTCAGACGCAACGCATTTTCCGACGTCTTGCGCTCCGTGATGTCGGTGGCAAATACGGCAACCGCCTCGACAACGCCCTGGCCGTTGCGCACGGGAAAGTAATTCATCGCAAAGTGGCGACTGCCCCGCATATCTTCGGTCGCGCGATGCAACCCGGACTGGGCCACTGCATCAAAGTGGGCGCGTCGCTGGGCGGCAACCTCTGGCGGGAAAAAGTCAAAAACCACTCGCCCCTCGATGTCCTGTCGCGATCTGCCAAGGCGCGATGCAGCGGTCTCATTGATCGCCAATACGTAGCCCCGTATGTCGACCAGGAACACGCTTTCCATGGTGGCGTTCAGGATGGCTTCGAAATAGCCGGACGGGTCTTTCATCGCGATGTGCCCTACTTGCCGCGCAGAAACAGGGCGTCGAGTTCGCCCACCGACATTTGGCGCCAGGTCGGGCGGCCGTGGTTGCACTGGTCGCTGCGCTCGGTAGCCTCCATCTGGCGCAGCAGGGCGTTCATTTCTTCGATGGTGAGTCGCCGATTGGCCCGCACCGCGCCATGGCAGGCCATGGTAGCCAGCAGTTCGTTCTGTGCACGCTGAATGACGGTGCTGGCATCCTGCTGGCCGAGTTCTTCGAGCACGCTGCGTGCAAGTTCGACCGCGTCGCCCTGTGCCAGCGTCGTCGGCACCGCCCGAACGGCCAGCGTTTTGGGCGAAAACGGTGTGATTTCCAGCCCCAGCATGTGCAGGGTGTCGGTATGCGCTTCGGCAGAGGCCACTTCCGCGGGTGTGGCGGCAAAGGTGGCCGGAATCAGCAGCGGCTGGCTGGGCAGCGGTTGCGAGGCGGTGGCGGTGCCCAGTTGGTGCTTGAGCCGCTCGTAGAGGATCCGTTCATGGGCGGCATGCATATCGACGACCACCAGGCCCTGGCGGTTTTCTGCCAGGATGTAGATCCCATGCAGTTGTGCCAGTGCCCGACCCAGCGGCCAGTCTGGCGCCGGGTCTGGTGCACTGCCGCCGCGCGCTACCGGTGTGCCAATCGACGGGTCCACAGTGTCGGGTGCGGGACTTCGCACTTGTTCGTCAGATTCGGCGGGTGGCTGGCGTGCTCCCCACAGCGCGCCCAGATCACTCACGCGGTGGCCATAGGCTTCCTGCGGTGCTCCGAAATGCATAGCTGGCTGCGCTCTGTACATGGGCGTAGCAGGGACTTTTTGCTTAAAGAATGACTCTGCAGGAAGCCCCACTTCGATGTTCGCGGTCGGTGTGGCGGCCGCCGCGCTGCGTGGCGTGGCAAGGGCTCCTTCTGCGGCATGGCGCACCGCCTGGTGCACCTCGCGGCTGTCGCGAAATCGCACTTCGATCTTGGTCGGGTGCACGTTGACATCGACGCGGGTGGGGTCCATCGCCAGGTAGAGCGCATAGACCGGCTGGCGTTGGCCGTGCAGCACGTCCTCATAGGCACTGCGCGCGGCGTGGGTGAGCACCTTGTCGCGCACAAAGCGGCCGTTGACATAGGCGAACTGCTGGTCGGCGCGCGAGCGCGCCGCGTCAGGGATGCCCACACGGCCCCATACCCGCAGCGTGTTGGGCGCAGTGGGGCGCTCGCCAATGCCAGCAGCCGGCTGCCAATCCACACGTACCGAGTTGCCCAGAAAGTCTGCTCCCAGCACATCGGAAAGCCGCTGGTCCAGCGCCGCCATCGGGTCTGCCAAGGCGTCGCAGCGGCGCCACTGCTCCACCAACTTGCCTTCGTGCCAGATGGCGAAGCCCACGTCGGGCCGGGCCAGGGCGTGGCGGCGCACCGACTCGATGCAGTGGGCTAGCTCGGTAGCGTCGGTCTTGAGGAATTTGCGGCGCGCCGGTGTGCTGTAAAACAACTCTTTCACTTCCACGGTGGTGCCTTGGGCGCGCGCCACCGGTTTGAGCTCACCGCTGCGACCGTCCAGGAGGTAGGCGTGGTTTTGGCCTGCAGCGCGCGACAGGATTGCGCAGTCAGCTATGGAGTTGATAGCAGCCAGGGCTTCGCCGCGAAAACCCATGGTAGCCACCGACTCCAGGTCCGCCAGGTTCCCGATCTTGCTGGTGGCGTGGCGTTTGAAGGCAATGGGAAGTTCCTCGTGGAGGATACCGATGCCATCGTCTTCCACGGCTATCAACCGCACACCGCCCGCCAGCAGCCGTACCGTGATCTGGGTGGCACCGGCGTCGAGCGCGTTGTCCACCAGCTCACGCACCACCGACGCAGGCCGCTCTACCACCTCACCGGCCGCAATCTGGCTGATCAGTTCGTCCGGAAGTTCGCGGATCGG
>CAJBVC010000073.1 GCA_903958915.1 uncultured beta proteobacterium | reverse complement strand
GGCGGAAGGTTTGCCATGTCGATGGGAATCGCAGGCATGGTGTGCGGCCTCCTCGTGCTGATGGAGCCGCGCTGGATACTGGACATCTTCTGGGGCGGCCATGCGGCCCCAGCGGCCTACATGGCGCTGACCTATTCCGACCCGTTTCTCCAGCGCCAGGCACCCTACCTGTTTGCACTGATTGCGATGAATATCCCCATGCACATGTTGGTGATCGTCCAGGGCCGATGGGGTGCCGCTGTGCGCTCCGCAGAAACGGGCCTGGCATTGATCTTGTGTGCAGTGATGGCCTGGACAGTGATGGACGGCCCCATATTTCTTGCGTCCGCCAGTGATCAGACGGCCAAGTTCTTGATGGCACTCATCATCGCCTACACACTGGTGAACATGGCCGTCCAAGTGCACCGTCGCGTCAACCCCGCACCGAACCGACAGAGCTACCCTTAAACTGAACGTTGGTCGGTCAGCTAAGCTTCCCGTACTGGGTGCCGCCAATCATGATGCCATCGTCCAGAGGCGCCAAGTCTGATTTGTACTCCATATTGCCGATTTGGACAGGTGGTGGAGAGACGCCCTGACGCAATGCTTCGCGGAATGCCTGGGCTTCTTCGGCAGATACCGGTTGAAACCGCTCGCGTGCCAAAGGTGCGTGGCTGCTGCCTTGCGCAGGCACTTCTGGCGCCTGCTTTCTTGCCTGCAGTGCCTGCAGTGCCGCAGTGCTGTTGGCTACCGCCGCGTCGCTTGCGCGAGATTGCGTTGCAAATTGCTCCACCGCCTCGTCGACTCTCCAGTAGACGCCCACAATCAACACGCCATAGCGATCGTAGGTATGCGTGCGCATCCACTTTTCAACATCGGTAAAACTCTTGGTACGGCTATCTCTGCCAGAAACGAAGGACTTGGCCACGTCGATCATGGTGATAAACCGGTGGTGGCGCGCATCCATCGGCATCACCTTGAACTTGTACATGCTGGGCGCAACTTCCAAAGCCTGGAACGTCTCACGTACCGCCTGGTACAACATTTCCTGGCGGTAGGCTTGGCGCTGTTCCAGACTCATTCGGTTAACCGCAGTCGGATGTATTTCGCCAGCAGCGGCATCTTTCCTGAGCAGGCGCTTGAATATTGAGAACATGGCTATGGGCACTCCATTGTCGAATTCTATGGTGCCCTTGGATTTTGTCGCACCGGAGAGCCTTTTGCGGTGAAACGTTTGGGGTAGAAGCAACAAACAAGATGCTCCACGGCTTGCTTTTGGTCAATTAGTAGTGCTCAACCTGGACCCTACTACGGCGTAACTGCAGGAAGTACACCTTGATCGCACCAGACCGCCAGGTACGCATCCGCCAGCTTTTTGACGACACGCATGGCCATGCAGCCGGTGACTTCCTGTTGATCGAAGTCGCCAATCGCCTGCGCGCTGGTGTTGGTGCCATGGACACCGTGGCGCGTAAGGGGGTGATGAGTTTGTCGTGATGTTCCGGGAGTTCGACAACGATCGGGCTGCTTCGCAAGTGCAGGCCGACTCCGTGGCCGAGAAAATTCGGGCCAGCCTGGCGCAGCCCTATTTGGTGGAAGTGCACAGCTCCGATGGTTCGGTGTGCATCGTGCAGCACCATTGCACTGCCAGTATCGGCGTCGCACTGTTTGCAGGCGAAACTCTGAGCCAGGTCGACGTCTGCAAATATGCCGACGCTGCGATGTACCAGGCAAAGGGCGCTGGGCACCTACAACTGCCATTGTCTGCATAATATATGCTCCATCGCTTATTTACGACCTCAGTGAACCTCGCATCATGACTTTCCTCCATTTGCCTTTTCCCGGGTCACTGTTTCTATTTGGTAAACACGCCGTTCGTGCTTTGTGAGTCTGCGATGAAGTTGCTGGACCGTTTGCCGTGGGTTTGGGTTGCGTTGATCGCGGCGTGGCTGGCGGTAGCCCCCGTGTTTCCGGAGCCTCACCTCATTGAGAAGCTCCGCATGCTGATGGCCGGCACTTTGGTGAAAGTGCTCGACATTTTTGATCTTGTGCTCCACACGGCGCCGCTTGCCGTTCTCATTGCAAAGTCCACCCGGTGGTTCACCCAGCGGCGTGCAGAGTCTGAGCGTTAAGGTTCACCCATGTTGCTCCGCGTGGCAATCCATCCCATCGAAAGGTTTTCTTGTGCAAATTCACTTTTCTCCTGCGGCATTTTTCTCCGGCTTTCGGAGCCTGGCTATGGTTCTTGTAGCAGTACTGGCGGTGGCCCTTGCGGGTTGCTCGGCTGCCGACGCGCAAGATTCCGTAAGCCTCGACTTTGCGCGCGCGGAGCACGAGTCTGGCCGTGCCATACTGATTGACATACGCGAGCCCTTCGAACACGCAACCGGTGTCGCAAAGAACGCGCAGCTGTTGCCGATGCAGCAAATTGGCAACCGCCTGGCCGAAATTCCCAAAGATCCGGGCAAGTCGGTCCTATTGATCTGCAATACCCAGAATCGCTCCAGCGCAACCTTGACGGCGCTGAAGAAGGCCGGCTATACCAACGTGAAGTTTGTACAGGGTGGTATGAGCGAATGGAGCCGCCGCGGCTGGCCGACCGTCCGTCCTTAGCAACGCTACCGGGTTGGTCAGGCCACCGCTGGTGCGCTGTTCATTTACCGCTAACGTACTCCGCTACAGCGGCTATTTCCAATGGCGACATCTTGCTGACGATGGAGTGCATGATGGCGTTGTCGTTGGTGCGTTCACGGGTATTGAACAGTTTGAGCTGGCTCTCCACATACGACGCATACTGCCCGGCCAGTCGCGGCAACGAAGGGGAGCCGAACCCGTCCTTACCGTGGCAACTGGCGCATGCCGGTACACCGCTGTATTTGTTTCCGACATTGAAGATGTAGCTGCCTACGCCAGCCAAAGCCGGGTCTTTGGGGGATTCAACCGGTGTCGTTTTCGCTTCAAAGAATTTGCCAATCGCCACCATCTCGTCAGGTTTGAGCCTGGCAGCCATATCTGCCATGGCCGTGCTTTTGCGCTGGCCAGTCCTGAAGTTTTCCAGTTGCTTGGCGATGTATTCGTAATGCTGCCCAGCCAGCTTGGGAAACACTTCGCTGGAAGATTCCCCACTCTCACCATGGCACACAAAACACGAACCCATCACAATTTTTTCAGCGCGGGCCTGATCGGCCTGCGCCCAAACCGGGCCGAACATCAACCAACATAGCGCAGCAGCAGCGGTGTAGTCAATGGACTTCATCGGCCTAACCCAGGGTATCGGCCCAGATGCCACGCGCCCATGCATGGGCAAAGCGACCCTCCAGCTCGCTGGCAGCCCTGGATACGCCACCAGACCCTGCCACCGTCACCATGGTTTTCTTGTCGGGATCATAGGTGTGTACGCTGGCCACATGCACAGCGTCTTCCTCGCTCACAAAACTGTAGCAGGTGTTGTTGTAGATGGGCGTGGGGTTGGGTTCTTTGCCCGTTAACAAGGCCACCACGGCTGCAGCACAGGTCTTGCCATGCTGATTGGCCATGTGACCTGACTTGGGCATGCCCGGAGCAATCTGGATGGAGTCTCCCAAAACGTGAACATTTTTGGCGGCCTTGGATTCAAAGGTCAAAAAGTCAACCTCACACCAGCGCTTGTTGGCCGTAGCCAGTCCGGTTTTGACCGCAATCTCACCCGCGCGCATGGAGGGAATGACATTCAGAACATCGGCCCGCACATCATCGTGAAACTCGAACTTCAGTGTGTTCTTGCCAACATCCACATCACTCAAACCGTGTTTGGGCCGGTATTCAATCATGCCTTTGTAACGCTCCGCCCAGGCTTTCTTGAATAACGGGCCTTTGGAGGTGACATCCTCATTGGCATCGAGAATCAACACCTTGGACTTCGGTTTGGCCTTGCTCAGGTAATTGGCAACCTGGCAGGCCCGCTCGTACGGCCCAGGTGGGCAGCGGTAGGGTGCCAGCGGAATTGCCATGGCAAAAACACCACCGTCTGGCATGGATTCAAGCTGCTGGCGCAGGGCCAGCGTTTGTGGCCCGGCTTTCCAGGCGTGCAGTACCTTGTCTTTGGCACCCGGTGTTGCCATGCCGGGCAATGTCTCCCACATGAAATCCACGCCTGGCGAAACAACAACCCGGTCGTACCCCAGCTCGGAGCCGCCGGCCAACTTCACCAATCTCTTTTCAGTGTCAATGGACACCACCGAATCGCGTACCAGCGTGACACCGTGTTTGACCAGGCCGTCGTAGGGGGTAGTGATGTCTGCCATCGTCTTGATGCCGCCAAGTACCAAGTTGGAGATCGGACACGAAACGAAAGATGAATTGGGTTCAATCAGTGTTACGCCGATGCCGTAATCCGACCACATGCGGATGTACTTGGCAGTCGTTGCACCACCAAAACCACCACCGATCACGACCACCTTGGGACCGCGACCATTGCCCGTGGATGCACAACCCGAAAGCACACCCAGCGTTGCAGACGCTCCCAATACCGAACCGACGCTCAGCGTTTTGACAAATTGACGACGTTTCATGTTGTTCACCTTACTTCTTGAGAGCCGAAAAATAGATGGCGAGCTGGACGATTTGCTCGTCCGAATACCCTTTTGCCAACTGATTCATCAGGGTTGCAGGTTTCTTGCCAGACTTGAAGTCCTGCATTTTTGTCAGCAGGTCATCCTTGGGCTTGCCGGCCAGGGACTCCATGCCCGGCTGGGCTACGCCATTGGTTCCATGGCATCCTGCGCAGGACGCCGCCATGCTGCGTATTTGAAGGGCGTCTGCTTGGGCAGCCAGACAGCTGCCAGCGAGTGTCAGGCTCAACACAAATTTGGGAACAATATGCACGTCGTCTCCTGCTTATGGTTGTTGAAAGTATCCATCGGACCCCAAACCCACGGGTGCGCAAGCGTTCGTATATGAGTGGTTTCGGATGTACAAATAGTAAGGCCTGATCGCAAATTTTGGCTCCGTACAAACCCGCAAAGAATTCCGGCGAATGACGGCAGGCAGTGCGCCCGGGCTGAATCCGTGCTAAGTGCATCTTGGTGCGCATTTGCTTATTTACGAAGATGTTGCTGGTGCGGCACGCGGCACGGGCGTGACGCAAACGCTTTGGTCACCTTGAGTTACCTTGTACTAACATCTCGCAAAACATAAGACTGCGCTAATTGAATCGCGCGAAACAGCTCCCCCAATCCCGGCGCTGATCCAGTCCATTAGTTTAGAACAGGTAACAACACCACAAATCGGGACCCTTGGCTCAGTACACTGGATACTGTGATCGTCCCACCGTGGAGTTCAACCGACCGCTTCACAATAGCGAGCCCCAGGCCAGTCCCTGAAATTTCTGCGGCATTGCTGGCGCGGAAAAAAGATTCAAATAGTCCGTTCAACTCTTCGGGCGGAATGCCGATCCCATGATCGACAACCGAGAATTCCAAGCTGGAACCTTGTACTGCGACATCGAATTCCACGGTGCCGCCATTGGGAGAGTACTTGATGGCATTTGACAAGAGATTTGAAAAAATGTGCCGAAGAAGCTTGGGGTCAAACGCGGCCCAACCCACATCCGATGCAATACGTAAATGGATTGGCGGCAGTATTTTTTTCTCCAAGTCAGTGGCGGCACTAACTTCATCGACCAGCGATGCGCAGAAGGCGCGCACATCGGTCGGCTCCGGATGGCACTCCAGCATGCCGGCATCGCTCTTTCCGATCAGCAGGACATCGTCCAGCATCCGGGTCATGCGCTGGACGGAACTTTCAACCGAAAGATGCAGGTTCTCGCGCTCCTGCTGCGGCATGCGGTCGCCATAAAAGCGCAGCAATTCGGTCGACGACAAAATGGTGGTCAAGGGAGTGCGAAACTCGTGGGATGCCATGGTCACGAAACTGGACTTGAGATCCACCAACTCTCGCTGACGGGCAAGGGAGGCGCGAATTTCCTCTTCCGCCTTGCGCCGCTGGGTGATGTCACGCAAGAAAAAGCCGAACTCGGGCTGGTCATTGACATGAATGGACGTTGCCGAGAGTTCGAGTGGAAACTTGGTGCCGTCCTGCCGCACGGCGGTCGTTTCAATTCGTGAAGTTTCCGGTGGGTCGTTGTTCGGATTCTGACTCAGCAGATTTGTTACGGGTATCGGTACGCTACCCGAACCAAAGACTATGGAAGTGAAGTCACGTCCCAGAACACTGTCGCGTGACCAGCCAAATGTCAATTCCGCTTGCCGATTCCAGTGGGTAATCTGGCCGCGTTGGTGGGTAAGGA
This sequence comes from uncultured beta proteobacterium, assembly GCA_903958915.1. Taxonomy (GTDB): domain Bacteria; phylum Pseudomonadota; class Gammaproteobacteria; order Burkholderiales; family Burkholderiaceae_C; genus Allorhodoferax. The sequence continues at coordinate 20,057 of CAJBVC010000073.1, read as the reverse complement.
CGATGCCATCGTGCGCGTTTTCCAGAATGCCCTGAAACGCCTCATTGGCGTGTGCCAGATCCTGGGTTCTCTGTTCAACCCTCAATTCGAGCTCACGCTCTTTGCGATGCAAACCGTCGACAAGTGCGATTTGCGCCTGTTCTTTGGCCAGCGTCGCTTCATTGAGCCGGTCTGCCAGCGCCAGGGACATCAGGATCATTTCGAGGGCGGCACCGATCATCATCGGTGGAATGGTCCAGTTGAAGTCAATCTGCCACAAAGCAAGCAACGGCACGATCAGGCCGGTAAGGATCAACACCGGTGAAAAGGCAAACAGAATCGACCTGGCCTTGCGATTTCCCTGCCAGGTCCAGCGTGCCAGCAGGCCCAGCATGTACAGAACATACAGAACGAGCCCCGCGACAAAGAGTTGTTGAAGGAACCGAAACACTCCAGGTGGCACGAAGGATGACGTATAGACACTGCTCATGCTCAACAAAATCAGGGCAGAAATCGCCAGCGTCACGCCGTGGAGTCGCCGGTACATGGCAGGACGCAACTTGTGCAGCTCGATGAACCGGCTGACAAACAGGTTCGTGAATACCAGCACGGCAATGAGCGACAGCCCACGCGAGATCACCTGCTCAAAAAAGGGTGCGTCTGGCCAGAAGTACTCAAATGCCAGCCCGTTGTCGCTGGTACGCCAAACCTGCGCCAGCACAGTGCCCACAAACAGCAGGTAGCTGGTGTCACGCAACGAAAAATACAACGAGAGATTGAACAGGGCGAGCCCTGCGGCAATGCCCAGAAACAGAAACCATTGAACTTCGACCAACCGGTTGTGGGCTTTGTGCGCCTCGGGCTGCCATAGCCTGAAGTTCAAGGTGTGATTCAGGATTCCCCGCGTGGTGGCCTTCACATAAACGTCGATGGGCTTTCCCGCCGGTAGCTCAATGGGGTAGACAAAGTGCGGTGTAGGCAAGGGCCGGTCTGAAAATGGCCGTGATCCGCCCGCCGACTGGGCCTGGTAGCGGCCTTGTGCGTCCGTGGCGTAAACCACAATTTCCGGCAGGTAGTGATTACCGGTATCCAGCCACCACCGGGTGTCGATTTGCGCGCTGCTTTGCAGCTTCAGGCGAACCCAGAAGGCAGCTTCTTGATGGCCGACGTCCAGGGTGCCGGCGCCAAAAAGTGCATCACCCTGCGGCCCGATCAGGTCCACCAGGCGAATCTCGCGCCCCAAGTCCCGAAAGACCCAGGCACTGGCCGATAACGAAATGTGCTCTTGTTGGGTGCTGACGGACACAACGGGCTGGCTGTCAGCGTTAGCAGGGGGCGCCACGCCGGAAAGTAGTGCGATAAACAGGCAGCAGAAGAAGAGTCTCTCAACTTGGCAAAAGAACTTCGCACGGCATGCAACCCCCCGCATGAGTGCGGAGGTCATGCGGTACTTCCCGCACGTGTGGCCAGCCAACCGGAGACATCGCTCGCAGGCATCGGTTTGGCATGCAGATAGCCCTGAATCTCCTGGCAGCCCATGTCCCTGAGCAGGGATTCCTGCGCAACCGTTTCCACGCCTTCGGCGATCAGGCTCAAGCCCAGGCTGTGAGCCAGCGAGATGATGGCTCGCACAATTGCAAGATCGTCCTGATCGGTGCAGAGCTGACGGACGAAGGACTGATCGATCTTCAGTACATCGAGCGGAAATCGTTTCAGGTAAGACAGGCTGGAATACCCTGTCCCGAAGTCGTCAATGGCGAGCTTCAATCCCATGGCCTTGAATCGGCGCAACAAAGCCAGAGTCTGTTCCATGTCAAACATGGCCGTGCCCTCGGTAACCTCTAGTTCAAGTTGTGGCGGTTGCAACCCGCTTTCCTCTAGGGCGCTGCGAATGTGCGTCTCGAGCGAGGGATCCATGAACTGCCGCATGGACAGGTTCACGGCAACCCGCAACGGCTGGCCTGCTCCAGATTGCCAATGCCTGGCCTGCATGCAGGCTTCACGAAGGATCCATGCTCCCATGCTCACGATCTGCCCATTGTTCTCGGCCAACGGGATGAAGCGGGCGGGCGAGACAAAGCCCAATGTGGCATGGTTCCAGCGCATCAGGGACTCGAATCCGCACACCGACCCGTCAAAAGATGAGACCTGAGGCTGAAAAAAGGCCAGCAATTCCTGACGCTCAACGGATCGGTGCAGGTCGTTGTGCAAGCGAAACGTTGAGGAGAAGTCGGCACTGGTATCGCCATCCAGAATGGCCAGCTTCACGCCAAACTGCGACGCGGCGATGGAGACAGCAATCTCCGCCCGTGCCAAAAGTGATTCCGCGTTGTCGTCATCGCGCAGCGACGTGTTGATGCCGACCGACACCGAAGGGAAATGCTCCTGCTCATTGAGTTGGATGGGGCTCCCCATGTCCGCCAGCAAGAGTTCGGCGACCGGTCGGGGGTCATTGTCGCCCGGGGGTTGCAATACAAAGACTGCGAAGCGGTCAAAGCCCAGCCGTCCGACTGCAACGCGCGCTGCATGCGGCGCGATTTTCGAATGGGTGACCTCCACAAGGCGTCGACCCAGCGCATTGACACAGGCGTCCAAAGAAGCAGTGCCAAGCACCTCGGCCACATGCGACAGATTGTCCAGTGCCAGCGAGGCGAGCAGGAGCCGGTGTCCATGCTCCTGTTGGCGCATCTGTGCCAGCGCGTCGGTAAGCAGCACAAGAAAGTGAGTCCGGTTCGGCAGGTTGGTGACTTTGTCAAAGTGGGAAAGGTGGTGTGCCTGTTCGAGCTGACGCCTGGAGGCCATCTGTCGCATGGCTGACTTTTCCATTTGGGCGCGAATGCAGGTCAGCAATTCCTCGCGCTGAAACGGCTTGGTCAGGTAATCATCCGCGCCCAGGTTCATGCCCTCTCTGACATCACCGCGGTCCGCGCGGGCGGTCAGCAACACGACCGGAATCTGGGCCAGAGTGGGTAAGGCGCGGATGGCCCGCACCAGGTCGTGCCCGGTCATTTCGGGCATGGTGACATCACTGAGCACCATATCCGGTACGTGCTTTTGCACCAGTGAAAATCCTTCGCGCCCATTGGGCGCAGCGTGTACGGTAAAACCTTCCATACGGAGCAGCCGCGTCAGGTTGCTGCGGATATCTGCATCGTCTTCGGCGACCACAATGACGTTGTTCACTGGGTGGCTCCCGTACGGTCGTCCAGCGGAAATTGTCGGCGCAGAATTTCGTGTAACTGGGTGAGATTGAATGGTTTGGTCAGGTAACCAAGAGCGCCCTTTTCCATTGCCAGCTCCAGGCGTTCAGGTTCTGCGCTTGCCGACAAAAAATAGAACGGAATGTCCCGGACGCGCGCGTCCAGGCGCATCGCATCGAGCAACGCAAATCCGTCCATTCGCGGCATCATTACGTCGCAGAAGATCAGGTCGGGCTCTATTTCGATGGCCATCGCCAGCCCGGCCTCACCATCCGGCGCCTCAAACGTTTCAAAGCCCTCCAGGCGCAGAAACCGGATCAGGTTGGCCCGAATGGGAGCTTCATCTTCGATCACCAGAATGCGTTTCATGTGTACCCCTGAGTCCTATAGGGTGACGGCAAAAGTGGTGCCCGCACCCATGTTGCTGCTCACTTGAATCTCTCCACCGTGCAAATGCACGGAGTTCCTGACGATCGCGAGTCCCAGACCAGTTCCCTGAATGTCACCAACATTGCTTGCACGATGGAACGATTCGAACAGATGCGGTACTTCCTCGGGCGGAATGCCGATACCGTGATCGCGCACCCGAAAAACCACGCGCCCACTCTCACGTTCAATGGAAAAACTGACTTCCCCGCCATCCGGGGAGTATTTGAGCGCGTTGGAAAGCAAATTGCCAAACACGTGTCGCAACAGTTTCTCGTCGAATTTTCCGATGCGGGTGTGCGCATCAAACGTGCAAACGATGGTGTGCTTCGAATCGGGGTACTGTGTTTTGACCTCTTCAACCAGCTCGCAGCAAAGAGCATGCAGGTCGATTTCACGGGGATTGAATTCCAGCATCTGTGCATCGGCCTTGCCCAGCAACAGCACGCGGTCGAGCATGCGGGTCATGCGATGCACACTGCTCTCGATCGTTTCAATCACTTCCATCTTTTCCTCAGCAGGTATGCGTTCCCCGTAATACTTCAGGAGTTCCGCGGAGGAAAGGATCGTGGCCAGCGGCGTACGGAACTCATGGCTGGTCATGGCCACAAAGCGTGATCGCAACTCATTGAGCTCGCGTTCTTTCTCCAGTGCGGCCAGCGTGTTCTGTTCTGCACGAACGCGTTCCGAAATGTCCAGAAAAGTCCAGATGACACCCGCGTCGGGCTCGCGGTCCCGAATGCAGCGGCCGGCCACCTGCACCCACAACGATGCACCACTGGCCAATTGCAGCTGTCGCACACCGGAGAAGACGCCGGTCTCCAGAAGCGACGCGCGTTGCAGGGCAACCGCGTCTTTCCATTCTTCTTCCGAAGCGAAAAAGACCCGGGTCGTCTGACCAATCAACTCTTCTTTCGAAAGTCCGACCATCTCTGCCAGTTTGTCATTGACCCAGCGCAACTCGCGCCGGACCGACAGCACAATGCCTACCAGTGCGCTATTGAAAATGGCTTCCCGTTCCGATGCGGTGCGCTGCAATTCCGCTTGCGCGTTCTTGCGATCGGTAATGTCTGAAAAGAAGGTAAGTGAAGCCGTAGCTCCATCCCAGGGTACGACGGTCACACCAATGTCCAGCCAGCGTACGATTTCACCAGGCAAAAGCATGCGAATCTCGTAACGACTCGGAACCGTTTCGCCCGCCAGTCGGCGTTTGCGGCGGTCGTCAACGAGTTGCTTGTCGTCCGGATGGATCCGGTGTAAATACCCCTCACGAATCATGTCTTCGGGCGTCATCTGCACCAGCTCGGCTGCCCGGCGGTTGACAAACACAAAGCGGCCGTCGTGGACCACCACCATACCCTCGCCACTGTGTTCCACCACGGCACGGTAGCGGTCCTCCGAGCGCTGTAGTGCTTCCGTCATCGCGCGGCGTTGCGTGACATCCGAAAAGAAGGTGATCGTTGCCGGCAGGCCATCCCATGGAACTACCGATACACCCAACTCTATCCAGCAGACACTGCCATCATCGTGCAGCAACCGCACTTCGTAGCGGCTCGGGACATCTTCCCCGGCCAGTCGTCGCGCACGTCGGTCAAGAATGAGGGCATGGTCTTGCGGGTGAATGCGGTGCAGGAACCCAACCTGCAGGATGTCTTCCTGCGTCATGCGCGCGATTTCACCGGCCCGACGGTTGGCGTAAACGAATCGGTCTGCCTGGTTCACGACCATGCCAGAGTCCACGTTCTCAATGACTGCACGATAGCGTTCCTCGGAGCGCTCCATGGCCTGCAAAATCTGCTTCTGCGCTGTGACGTCCGAGAAAAAGGTCAGGGTCGCCTGACCACTACCCCAGGCTACAGGCTTGGGACGGATGTTGAGCCAAACAATGGTCCCGTCCTGCCCGATGTGCCGAAGTTCATACTGCGGCTCGGTATCCAGGCCCTGCTGCAGGCGGGAGCGCAGGTTCAGAACAATGGTCCGGTCGTCGGGGTGGATCCACTCGGTGGGATCAGAACCCAGCAACTGCTCGTTGGGCACACGCAATATGGTGCTTGCCTGCGCATTGCAAAACACAACACGGTCATTTTGTGCGACAAACATGCCTTCGCCCAAATGCTCGACAACAGAGCGGTAACGCTCTTCGGACTCGCGCAGCACCCGTTGACTATCGTGCAAAATCGACACGTCTCGAATGGAAGCAGCAAATCCGTCACAACGGTCGGTGGAGACTTGCCAGATGATGAGTTCGATCGGAAATATGTGCCCGTCTTTGTGCCTGGCTTCCATCGGGACAATGCGGTTGAGCACGTGGGCCTGTCCGGTTTCGACGTACCGGCGCATGCCGGATTCATGGGCTTCGCGTAGCTGCTCGGGAATGATCAACTCCGACATGCGCCGTCCCATCGCCTCTGGCTTGGACCAGCCCAGTATCCTTTCTGCGCCGGGGTTCCACTCGGTAACGATGCCTTCGGTGTCCATGCCCATAACCGAATTGGCAGCAGAACCCAGCAGGCCAAGAAGCTGCTTTTCACGGGCCTTGAGCTGCCGGATCGTCTCTATCAACTCGCTGACGGAACTGTCAGCTGTTTGTACGGATGAGTTACTGGGATTGATTGGCATTGCGCGCATTCGAGGGAGCATTTCGCTCGGTGGAAGGACTTTCCGGCGCATCCGGCAGAGTTGCTGAATTCAGTATCAGACCCAGGCGGTGCTCCAGGGTGGACGCCTTGAAAGGCTTGACGATGAAATCCGTCACGCCTGCGGCTACGGCGCTCTTGACTTGCTGCTCGGAATTCTCTCCGGTCAACATGATGAACGGAATCAGCCAGAGGTTCGGGTCGCCACGCACAGCTTCGAGCAACTCTCGCCCGGACATCTTGGGCATGTTCCAGTCGCATACCACAATGTCAATCGGGAACGATCGCAGGAGATTCAACGCCTCAAGCCCATTGCGGGCGACGTGAACTTTTCCGAAGCCCATGGCCAAGAGCAGGCGACGCACGATGTTGCGCATGTCTTCGATGTCATCAACGATCAAAATCTTGACCTGGCTGTACTGGTTCATGTATCGCCCTGCACGTTATCAGCCTGCACGATCCGCCTGAACCGGCGTAGTGACGCGCATTCTAGACTGCACGCAAAAAAATGTCAGCGGGCATGGTCAAGGCATTCCAAAGGTCCCTTTGGACCGAATGCCCAGGCGAGGCATCCGTCTATTTGCAGGCGAGTTTCGTTGCAGAAATCTGGCAGGTTTCGTAGCGCTCACGGATTTTCTTGTAGGTCCCATCGGACATCATGCTCTCCAGCGCCGCATCAAAACCCCGCACAAACGTCTCGTTCAAATTGCGCTTGCTGAGGGCAAACGTCGAGGGCTCGTCGGTAATCACCAAATCGGTAGGCACCGCAACGGCCCCAAACCCCAGGTCGCGCAATTCCGTACCTCCAATGTACGCGTCGGCGACCAGCCCGTCTATGCGTCCGAGTTGCAGCATCTTCCACGCACTTTCGCGGGCACTGAGTTCGACCAGACGCGCCTGGAACTGCGGATGCTTGCGCATCGCATCGAACGCCGGCCCGTAGGACACTCCAATCTGCACGCCCAGCCGGAAGTCGGACTCCATGATGTCGGTGAGGTTCCTGAAGGGGTACTTGGCTACCAGCGTCGAACGAATGAACAGAATATTGGTGGAGCGCAGGTAGGGCCGCGAAAAGTAGGCGTACTTTTGCCGCTCTGGTTTAACAAAAGCACCTGGCAGAACATCCAGACGTCCCAGTTCGAGCTCGACCAGTGCACGTGCCCACGGCAGGTCGATAAACTTTGCTTTGCACCCCATGCGGCGCAAGACCTCTTGCGCAATGTCGCTATCCTGGCTGGGCGAGATGCCGTCGGCATTGCGCTGAACTTTGGCAAGATTGGATGACCATCGTACGGTGTGTACACACATGGGCGCCCTCACCGCCGAAGCCGCGGGCACAGATGGAGTAGCCGCTGTTTGCGAAGCGACTGGCAATGCTAAGCACGTTGCGCAAACGACAACAGCAACCCGGTAGGTTGACCGGTTCCACCATGACTGCGGCCATCGCCACGGTATGGTTTCATCGATCTTCATGGTGCAGGACTTACTTGAAGGTTCTCGAACACTAGCGCATCGGGGGTGTAGGTGCGCGGCGTTCACAAGCCCAGGGCAGCTTTCAGTTCAACGGCGGAGCGGGCGTAGTCTATGCGTGCCACCTTGCCGGCCTCCAGGTGTATCAAGGTGATGGCGTCTTCCTGCCGCGGCCACTGGGACAACAGCTTTTCTTCCAGGGCCACACCGACTGCAAACGGCTGTTCACGCAGTGCGGGCAATGCAAAAGTGCGAGCAATGATGCCTGGCATGCGACTCATGTCGGCGACGTACACCGCATGGCGTGAATCCAGAAATCCTTTGGGCTGCTCGCCCAGTACCTCCATCACCAGATTCGATGGCGTGCGACCCGCTGCAAATATCACCAGGCGCGTATCCGCTCTCATGCTCCATGCCTTGGCATGCTGGTCTTGCAAAGGCAATGGGGGCAAGGGTTGCTGAAGTACCACGGCACTGGCGTGCGCCGCGCCGATACCCAAGAACCATAGAGACAAATATCCGATGTGTTTCTTCATGCGCTAATCCTAGCTGAACACGCCAGTCGCCACCCGTTCGCTCGCGGCGTGCGCACGATCATGGTGGCAGCAGCCGAATGAGCTTGCCATCGTGGCTGTCTGTCAGCACGTAGAGCAGGCCATCTGGCCCCTGACGTACGTCGCGCACGCGCTCCTTCAATTCGCCGAGCAGGCGGCTTTCGCTGACCACCCGTCCGCCAAACGGCTCCGACAGCAGGATGCGGTTCAGGTAGCCAAACTTGAGTGAACCCACAAAAAGATTGCCGACCCAGGCACGGCCGTAGCGATCGCTGCTCAAAAAGGCCATGCCCGAGGTGGCAATGGACGGCACCCAGTAGTGCAGGGGCTGCACCATGCCGTCATGGTGGGTCAGCCCCGCGCCGATCTTGCCGCCGCCATAGTTCTCGCCGTAGGTGATCACCGGCCAGCCATAGTTGGCACCGGCGCGTGGCAAATTGATTTCGTCGCCACCCTGGGGGCCGTGCTCGTGCATCCACAGTGTGCCATTGGGGCTCAGTGCGGCGCCTTGCGGATTGCGGTGCCCATAACTCCAGATCTCGGGCAATGCACCGGCCCGGCCCACAAACGGATTGTCTGGTGGGACCGAGCCGTCCTTGTTTATTCGTACGATCTTGCCGTGGTGGTTGTCCAGGGTCTGGGCATCCTCGCGGCGCGAAAAACGTTCGCCCAAGGTCAGAAACAGCTTGCCATCGGCCAGGCCATTGGCGCCAGGCGTTCGGCTCTCCACAATACGGCAGCCAAAATGCAGGGCGCTGTCGACTTTGGGTTTTTGGCTAAACAGAACCTTCAGGTCCTCCAGTCGTGCATCGTCAGCGCTCAAGCGCGCACGCGCCAGGGCTGTACTGTTGGCGTTACCCGATACGGCGGGCTCCGAGAAACAGAAGTAAAGGGTGCGGTTGCGGGCAAAATCGCTGTCGAGCACCACATCGAGCAGGCCGCCTTGGCCGCCAGCCGCAATGGCGGGCAACCCTGTCACCGGTGTCCCGAGCTGGCCGTCTGCACCCACCACGCGTAGCCGCCCGGGACGCTCGGTTACGAGAAAGCGCCCATCTGGCAATACTGCCATCGACCATGGATTTTCCAGACCGCGGGCCACCGTTTGTGCCGTGGCTTCCTGCGCGCAGGCAGGCCGGAGTAGCGCCGTGGCTGCTATGAATAAAATAGCTGTTGACGCATGCTTGGCAAGCGCTAGAGACATATTTAATCCTCCATCGTTACATCGCTCCGGCCCGCAAGATTCCGCGAACCGCGTTGCGGCTGTGGGCACCAAAATTGCCCAGAAGCTCGGCAATGATGGCCTCCAGGGCGGCGCTGTCGCGGCTATCGCGCTTGGCCAGTTCGGTCGCCAGTGTGATGCCTGACTCCTTGACGCCGAAGTCGAATGTCGGATCGTTCACAAAGAGTTCCGGCATCGAGGCGACCAGTATTTTGGCCAACTGCTCACCTGCACCTGCAGACTGTGCGGACACGGTGTCGCGTACGTAGCGGTCGTTCCACTCCGGGTAGGAGACGTCACGCTCCTGGTTGCGCAACGCCTTTTCGATGGCGGTTTCCTGCTTCTTCAATGCCGCGCTTTGTAGCAGCTCGGTCTGGTACTTCTCCAGCGCCAGATGGCGGTTGGAGAGCAGTACCACCATGTTGTCCTTCATGCCTGGCATTCCCGCCATCGCCAATGCGTTGGCGCCCAGTAGTTTGAAGATGGAGTGACCCGGGGCAAGGCTTGCGTGGTAGGGCTGGGTGAGGTCCTGCAAATAGTGCAGCGCCAGCCCCGTGAATCGCCAACCCCAATAGTGATGGCCGGTGCGAAACGCCAGTTCTGCCAAACTGGAAAACTGGTGGGACCGAAGCAATGGGAACGTACGCTTGATAAACGGCGCGGCCAGGTACAGCACTTTGTTCTCGTGCATGAAACCCATGTGAAAAGGCGCTTGTGACGAATACGCCAACGCCGGGTTGCCGAAGGGCTGCAGGGCGAATCCGTAGACTTTGCCCCAATCGGAGGGGCTGTCCTCCCAGAGGTTGATGTCGATGCCATAGTCTGGCTCGTCGCTGGCCGACGCCAGCACCGAGAGTGGCGCAATCTGTTCTCCTGCCTTTAGGGGCAGGTAGCGGTAGGTCGAATTGGCTACCTCCGGCAGGGTGTTGACGGCAGTGTGGGGCAGCAGGCTGGTTGTTTGCACCGGGTTCTGCGGGTCAGGCTGGTAAAACAGCGCGAATTTCGCGTTGGGCGCTATCCGTAACGCCATCAGAAACGCCAGACGCCGGGCCTCGTCCGATCGCTGCGGTTCGGCCTTGAAAGCAAGCGCTGCCGGGCGTGCCGGAAACTTGTCGATATTGGCCTGGGCCCACGCCTCCTGGCTGGCCAGCAGCACTTCCAGGGTCTTTTCTTCCGCCTTCAGGAAACTCTCGAGTGTTTCGACGGTCACCGGGGCCGCATTGACAACCTCGGGGAATTTCTCGAAAGCCCGGTACGAGGGGAAGCTGTGGTTTCCCCAGGCCATCACCGATGGTGCCCAGCAAGCGAGAAAGCAGGCCAGCACGGGAAGTTGGTGAAGTCGTTTCATGGAGGTTTCCCTAAATTGCGGCTGGCAAGTTCATCCGTCGATGCGCGATTATGTGTCGATTGCACCGGGATTTTGTCGGTATCTGAATCCTACAATAGCACTGATGTACTTCAACGCATTGCGCCGAGCGGGCCTGTGGGCTGCGCTATTGCTGCTATTGTGCGCCGCCGACGCGCAGGCGTGTTCGATATGTGCGCCAAGCGACTTGCAAAATACGCTGATGCGGCGCCTCGCTGCTGCAGATCGGGTGGTGTTGGCGCAGTGGGCCGTTCCCGGCGGTCTCGCGCACCCCTTGGTGTCTGCAAGCGGTTTATTACCGCAATCGGACCTGATGGTGGCAGGAGTCCTGCCGGGGGCGGATGCGTTGCCACCTCGGCTTGCCGGCGACGCGCATCTCTTGCTGTTCAATGCGGGTTCGCAAACCTGGTGGTCTGCAGGGCGGCTCGGGGTGCAGCGGCTGCCATGGCTGCTCGAGGCGATGAAAATGCCCGTTGCCACTGCCGACCGCACCGAGCTACAACTGGAGCGGGCGCGGTTCTTTGTCCGAGGCCTGGAAGACGCAGAACCCCTGATTGCACGTGCGGCCTACGACGAAATTGCGACCTTGCCTTATGCAACGCTGCGCCGTGTCGCTCCCTGGGTGGACGCCGCAGCGCTTGCGGTATGGGTTGAGGACCCGGCGCTGCTGAGTCGCCGCCCCTTGTACTATCTTTTGTGGGGTTTGCAAAAGAAATCTGGCACGCTCGCGCTGTTGCAGGCGCAGCTTGCACAAGCGAACACCACATTGCCAGTGGCCGAGCTTTCCGCTTTGCTTGCCGCGCTGGTGGAGCAGGGTGGTGCTGAGGGTTTGCTGTGGGTCCAGCAACGGTTTTTGCAGGATCCGAAGATTCCTGACCCTTCGACTCAAGCCGCCTTGCTGGCGCTGAGCGTGCACGGGGGCGAGGCGGTTCGGGTTACGCGGCAACAGGTGGTGCAAGCCTACTCAGCCTTCATTGCCGCCAATCCGCAACGTGCGGGTCTGGTCGCGTCAGATCTGGGTACCTGGGAGCACTGGGAGTTTGCGCAGGACTTTGCGCAGGCGCTCCAAAGTGGCCCCGGCCACGCTTTCACGTCGCGCTACGCCATCGTGTTCTATTTGCTGCGCAACCCGACGCCCGAGGCGAAAACCGCACTGGAGCGTCTGCGTAGCGCCGGTTTGCTCTGAATTTTGTAGCTGCTTACGCTTGTCTGGAGGGCGCTGCAGCCACTTTTTTCTTATAGAACTTTGGCGATGGAGGCGCAGACGTAGTCAATGTTCTTGCTGTTCAGAGCCGCCACACACATGCGGCCAGTATCGGTTCCGTAAACACCGAACTCACTGCGCAGGCGCACCATCTGGTCCTTGGTGAGGCCCGAGTAGCTGAACATGCCGATCTGCGTGGTAATGAAGCCCATGTCCTGTGCAATCCCGGCTGCCTTGAGTCCATCGACCAGTTTCTGGCGCATGGCCTTGATACGCACGCGCATTTCGCCCAGCTCTTTTTCCCACAGTGCACGCAATTCAGGGTTGTTGAGCACTGCCGCCACCACGGCACCTCCGTGTGTGGGTGGATTGGAGTAATTGGTACGGATGACGATCTTGAGTTGCGATAGCACACGTCCCGCTTCTTCCTTGTCGGTGCACAACACGCTGAGAGCGCCCACGCGCTCGCCGTACAGGCTGAAGCTCTTGGAAAACGAAGTGGACACCAGGAAGGTCAAGCCCGCGGCGACAAATTTGGCAACGGCCGCACCGTCTTCTGCAATGCCCTGTGCGAAACCCTGGTAGGCCATGTCCAGGAACGGTGTCAGATTGCGGGCTTTGCAGGCGGCAATCACTTGGTCCCACTGGGCCGCTGTGATGTCATAACCGGTAGGGTTATGGCAGCAGGCATGCAGCACGACGATAGTGCCCGCCGCCGCAGCGTGGAGCGCCGCGAGCATGCCGTCAAAGTCGACGCCGCGCTTGGCTGCGTCATAGTAGGTGTAGGAATCGACCTGAAAGCCTGCGTTGGTAAACAGGGCGCGGTGGTTTTCCCAGCTCGGGTCCGAAATCAGCACTTTTGCATCCGGGCTGAGCCGCTTCAGGAAATCCGCACCCACCTTGAGACCGCCAGTGCCACCCAATGACTGAATAGTCGCCACACGCCCCGCTGTGACGGCTTCGCTGTCAGCGCCAAACACCAGTGATTTGACCGCGGCGTCGTAGGCAGCAATACCGTCAATGGGCAGGTAACCACGCGCGGTCGGCTTGTCCATCATGGTCTTTTCGGCCATTTGCACGCATTGCAGCAGCGGCAGTTTGCCGTTGTCGTCGGAATAAACACCCACGCCGAGGTTGACCTTGTTGGGGTTGGTGTCGGCATTGAACTGCTCGTTCAAACCCAGGATAGGGTCGCGGGGGGCCATTTCGACGGCGGAAAACAGGGACATAAGAGACTCCTAGTGAGAAAAAAGATGGGCTATTCTTCAGGATGCTCTGCATAACTCTACGCGAGTGGGTGTAGCGCGGATCGGGAAGGGCTGCAAGGCGCATTTTGCAGCCAATAGCTGTAGCTATTGGCAAGAAAGGCAACACCGCAGACCGCCCGAGGCCGTGCTATCACACACCGCGAGGGGTTATGCAGAGCGTCCTTAAGGGTTTCCCCTGATTTTAACGGGCCTGAGTCAACACCCCATGCAAAACCGATCTGATGTCACTCCTGGCCCCGTCGCTGTAACGCCCGAGGGCACGGCGCAAGGCGTATTTCTGCGGTTTCCCGATTCCCCATTCGATCTGTTCCAGCCGTACCCACCCGCCGGGGACCAGCCGCAAGCCATCGACCAACTGGTTGAGGGTGTGCGCGATGGCGAGGTGTTTCAGACTTTGCTGGGTGTGACAGGGTCCGGCAAAACATTCACCATGGCCAATGTCATTGCGCGGCTGGGGCGGCCAGCCATTGTGTTCTGCCACAACAAGACTTTGGCCGCGCAGTTGTATAGCGAATTCCGGGAGTTTTTCCCTAACAACGCGGTGGAGTATTTCGTCAGTTACTACGATTACTACCAGCCCGAGGCCTACGTGCCGCAGCGGGATTTGTTCATCGAAAAGGACAGCGCAATCAACGAGCACATCGAGCAGATGCGTCTGTCGTGCACCAAGAGCATTCTGGAGCGGCGCGATGTGGTCATCGTCGCCACGGTGTCAGCCATCTACGGTATCGGACAGCCGGAGGCGTACCACAGGATGATCATGACGCTGCGCACCGGCGACAAACTGGGTCAACGCGATGCGATCGCGCAGTTGGTGCGCATGCAGTACCAGCGCAACGACATGGATTTCAGTCGCGGTACCTTCCGCGTGCGCGGCGACACCATTGACATCTTTCCGGCCGAGCATTCCGAGATGGCATTGCGGCTGGAAATGTTTGATGACGAAATAGAGTCGTTGCAGCTGTTCGACCCGCTGACTGGCAAGATACGTCAGAAGATACCGCGCTTCACCGTGTACCCCAGCAGCCACTATGTGACGCCACGCGATCAGGTGCTGGCGGCGGTGGAGACCATCAAGGTCGAACTGGCGGACCGGCTGAAGTTCTTTGTGGCCGAAGGCAAACTGGTAGAGGCGCAGCGCCTGGAGCAGCGCACCCGGTTCGATCTGGAGATGCTCAGCGAAGTGGGGCACTGCAAGGGCATCGAAAACTACTCGCGCCACCTGGCAGGCAGTGCGCCTGGCGAGCCACCTTCTACGCTGGTCGACTACTTGCCCCAGGATTCACTGATGCTTATCGATGAAAGCCACGTCACCATCGGTCAGTTTGGCGCGATGTATCTGGGTGACCGGTCGCGCAAGACCACGCTGGTGGAATACGGCTTCCGGCTGCCCAGCGCGCTGGATAACCGTCCGCTGAAGTTTGCCGAATTCGAACAGCGCATGCGCCAGGTCGTCATGGTGTCTGCCACCCCTGCGCAGTGGGAAAAGGACCACTCGGGCAAGGTCGTCGAGCAGGTTGTGCGTCCTACCGGGCTGGTGGACCCTGAAGTGGAAGTGCGCCCCGCCACCAGTCAGGTCGACGATGTGCTCCAGGAAATCCGCATTCGGGTGGACAAGCATGAGCGGGTGCTGATCACCACACTGACCAAGCGCATGGCCGAGCAGTTAACGGACTACCTGAGCGACAACGGCGTCAAGGTGCGCTACCTGCACAGCGACATTGACACGGTGGAGCGGGTGGAAATTTTGCGAGATCTGCGCCTGGGAGCCTTCGATGTGCTGGTGGGAATCAACCTATTGCGAGAGGGGCTGGATATTCCGGAGGTGTCCCTGGTGGCAATTCTGGATGCCGACAAGGAAGGATTCCTGCGCTCCGAGCGATCGCTGATTCAGACCATCGGCCGCGCTGCGCGCAATCTGGAAGGGCGCGCCATTCTGTATGCCGACAAGGTCACCGATTCCATGGCGCGGGCCATCGGAGAAACGGAGCGGCGTCGAACCAGGCAGATTGCCCACAACCTCGCGCTCGGGATCACGCCCAAGTCCATCGTCAAGAAAGTTCGCGATCTGATCGATGGCGTCTACAGCGAAAAAGCCGGCAAGGAAGCAGAGCGGCTGGAGCGTGACGCCATGGCTCGGGCCGAGGTAGAAGACATGAGCGAAAAAGACATCGCGCGCGAGATCAAACGGCTGGAAAAGCTGATGATGGAACACGCCCGCAATCTCGAGTTTGAGAAGGCAGCACGCGTGCGCGACCAGTTGGGTATTTTGAAAGAAAGGGCGTTTGGCGCGCCCGGAAGCGACAGTGCCGTCATCACGTTTTTCGGAGACAAAAAGTGAAAAGTGACTAATCAGTCTAAGTACTTGAGTAAATTACTCGGTTTCTTGCTATACTCCACGCATCGGTTGTTTTTCACGACCTCCAAGGAGTACCCCATGCGACTCACCACCAAAGGCCGGTTTGCTGTGACGGCGATGATTGATCTGGGCTTGCGCCAGGCCAGTGGGCCAGTCACTTTGGCTGCCATCAGCCAGCGCCAGGAAATATCGCTTTCGTATCTGGAGCAGCTCTTCGGCAAGCTGCGCCGCCACGAGCTGGTGGAGTCTACCAGAGGGCCGGGCGGCGGCTACACGCTGGCACGCAAGGCCGCTGATATCACCGTGGCGGACATTATTTTGTCGGTGGACGAGCCATTGGACGCAACCCAGTGTGGCGGCCATGAGAATTGCCATGGTGAAGGTGCTCAGTGCATGACACACGATCTCTGGGCCGCATTGAACACCCGCATGGTCGAGTTTCTGGACTCGGTGAATCTGCAGAAGCTCGTCGATGACCAGTTGGCCAAGGGGCTGCAAGTTGAGGGCAAGCCCAGCCTCAAGCGGGCGATTTCCGCTATGCCGGTGGTTAAACCGATTCGCATCAACGCACCCAACTCGGTGTTTGCGTTGGGCAATGCTTTCTCCAAGAGCTGAGGGTGAACGCCATGGATGAGACCCCCCATTTCCCCATTTACATGGACTACAGCGCCACCAACCCCTGCGACGAGCGGGTGGTGGATGCCATGGTGCCGTGGCTACGCAGCCACTTTGGCAATCCTGCATCTCGCAGCCACGCCTGGGGCTGGGAAGCCGAGGCTGCCGTGGAGAAAGCGCGTGGCCAAGTGGCGGACCTTATCGGGGCTGACCCGCGTGAGATTGTCTGGACTTCGGGCGCGACCGAGTCGAACAACCTGGCGCTCAAGGGCGCTGCGCACTTTTACAAGTCCAAGGGCAAGCATCTCATCACTGTGAAAACCGAGCACAAGGCGGTGCTCGACACCTGCCGCGAGCTGGAGCGGCAGGGGTTTGAAGTAACTTATCTGGACGTGCAGCCAGACGGACTGGTCAATCTGGATGCATTCAAGGCCGCGATTCGGCCTGACACCATCGTTGCGAGCGTCATGTATGTGAACAATGAGATCGGGGTCATTCAGGACATTGCTGCGATTGGTGCCGTGTGCCGCGAGAAGGGCGTCATTTTTCATGTGGACGCAGCGCAGGCCACCGGTCGCGTCGCTTTCAATTTGTCGCAATTGCCGGTGGATCTGATGAGCCTCACCGCACACAAGACCTATGGCCCCAAGGGCATTGGTGCTTTGTTTGTGCGTCGCAAACCGCGCGTGCGTCTTGAGGCGCAGATGCACGGTGGCGGGCACGAGCGCGGCATGCGCAGTGGCACTTTGCCTACGCACCAGATTGTGGGTATGGGTGAGGCTTACCGTATTGCCAAAGAAGAAATGGCGTTCGAGAACGTGCGCATTCGCGCCTTGCACGACCGCATGCTCGCGGGTCTGGAAGGGCTGGAGCAGGTCTTCATCAATGGTCACACCGAAAAGCGGGTACCGCACAACCTGAACATGAGCTTCAACTATGTTGAGGGTGAGTCACTTATCATGGGCATCAAAGGCCTGGCCGTGAGCAGCGGCTCGGCGTGCACTTCGGCTTCCCTGGAACCCAGCTATGTGCTGCGCGCTTTGGGTCGCAGCGACGAGCTGGCTCACAGCAGCCTGCGCATGACCATCGGCCGTTGGACCACCGAAGCGGAAATTGATTACGCAGTGGACACGATACGCAAGAACGTGGCCAAGCTGCGCGAACTCAGTCCCCTGTGGGAGATGTACCAGGATGGCATCGATATTTCCACCATCCAGTGGAGTGCACATTGAACACCCCCGTGCGGCTGACGCCGCTCCCCCCTCAAGGGGGCATCGCCAGTGGCCCGGCTGAGCCGGTTCCACGGCAATCCTGGTAGGGACACGGTTCTTGGCGGATTTTGGTTCTTTGTTGAAGAGGTAAGCAAAATGGCATATTCTGAAAAAGTGGTGGACCATTACGAGAATCCCCGTAACGTGGGGAGCTTTGAAAAAGGCGACGATAGTGTCGGTACCGGCATGGTGGGCGCACCGGCTTGTGGCGACGTGATGAAGTTGCAAATCAAGGTCAATCCGACCACCGGGGTTATTGAGGATGCACGCTTCAAGACCTACGGTTGCGGTTCCGCCATTGCGTCGTCGTCGTTGGTGACCGAGTGGGTCAAAGGCAAGACGCTGGACGAGGCGTCTAGCTTGAAGAACAGCCAGATCGCGGAAGAACTGGCCCTTCCGCCGGTCAAAATTCATTGCTCCATCCTGGCCGAGGACGCCATTAAGGCAGCGGTAGATGACTACCGCCAGAAGCATTCCACCGGCGCGAACGTGGACCCATCGGCAAGTACTGCAGCCGTTGCATAACCATGGCCGTTACTTTGACTGAGGCGGCTGCCCGCCACGTAACGCGCTACCTTGCCAAGCGTGGCAAAGGGGTGGGTGTGCGTTTGGGCGTCAAGACCACAGGCTGCTCGGGCTTGGCCTACCAGCTTGAATATGTGGACGAACTTGCCCCGGAAGATGTTGTCTTTGAGGGGCACGGGATCAAGGTTCTGGTGGATCCCAAGAGCATGGCCTACATCGATGGAACCCAACTTGACTTTGTGCGCGAGGGCTTGAACGAGGGATTTCGCTTCAACAACCCCAATGAGCGCGATCGGTGTGGATGTGGTGAGTCGTTTCGGGTGTGAACCTTCAATCGAACGATTTTGAACTGTTCGGGTTGCCACAGCAATTCGCTCAGGACCGCACGCAACTCGATGTCCGGTGGAAGGCATTACAGCGCGAAGTGCATCCGGACAACTTTGCTCAGCAGGGAGCGGCACAGCAGCGCATTGCCATGCAATGGTCCGTACGGGTTAACGAAGCCTACCAGCGGCTCAAGAACCCTTTGGCCCGCGCCGCCTATCTCTGTGAACTGGCAAACGTGCCCGTGGACGCACATAGCAACACCGCCATGCCGTCCGCGTTTCTGATGCAGCAGATAGAGTGGCGTGAAGCTATGGATGAAGCGCGGGACTTGCAAACCCTCGAAAGCCTGCAGACGGAAGTAACCAGTACGCACGACAAACTCATGCGAGAGTGTGCCGATTTGATCGACGAACGAGCCGACTATGTGGCGGCGGTGTTGCAGATCCGTTCTCTGCTGTTTATCGAGAAATTTGGCCGGGATCTGGAGCAACGCTTCGAGGCCCTGGAAACCTAAAGACGAAAGTCAAACTTCGATCGCTATGGCGCTACTTCAAATTTCCGAGCCGGGCCAGTCACCCAACCCCCATGGGCGGCGCATCGCAGTGGGCATCGATCTGGGCACCACCCATTCTCTGGTGGCCGCGGTGCGCAATGGCGTGGCCGAGTGTTTGCCGGATGCGCAGGGGCAAGTGATACTGCCCTCGGTGGTGCGTTACATGGAGGGTGGGCGGCGTGAGATTGGTTACGCGGCGCAGGAGGCCCGGTCAACCGATCCTGAGAACACGATTTCCTCTGTCAAGCGGTTTATGGGGCGTGGTCTGGCGGATATCAAAGACCCGGCACGACTCCCGTACCGTTTTGTCGACCATCCGGGCATGTTGGGCTTGCTCACCGCCGATGGGGAAAAGTCACCGGTTGCAGTGAGTGCCGAAATCCTTGCCACATTGCGCTACCGCGCGGAAGACACTTTTAACGACGATCTGTATGGAGCGGTCATCACCGTGCCCGCCTACTTTGACGATGCTCAACGCCAGGCCACCAAGGACGCAGCCCAAACGGCGGGCATCAACTTGCTGCGACTAATTAATGAGCCTACTGCGGCTGCCATTGCGTACGGGCTCGACAATGCCAGCGAAGGCGTCTATGCCATCTATGACCTCGGCGGTGGGACCTTTGACATATCCATTTTGCGGCTGAGCCAAGGTGTGTTTGAGGTAGTGGCCACGGGAGGCGACTCCGCCCTAGGTGGTGACGACTACGATCAGGCGCTGGCCGCGTGGGTGGTGCGGCAAACCGGTGCCGAGGTGCGCACCCCCGGTGACAAGGCCAGCATCACCATCGCTGCACGTCGCTGCAAGGAAGCCTTGTCTGCTACTAATGTAGTAGCGTTCCACGCTGATCTGGCGGGCGCTAGCGTGCATTTTGATGTAGGAGAACAGCAATTCCATGATGTCACCCAAGCGCTCACCGTTCGCACCATTGCAGCGGTGCGCAAAGCCTTGCGTGACGCCAAGCTCACCAAAGACGAAGTGCAGGGCGTGGTGATGGTAGGTGGTTCCACCCGCATGCCACAGGTGCAGGCGGCCGTGGCCGAGTTCTTTGGCCAGGAGCCGTTGACCAACCTCAACCCCGATGAAG
>CAJBVC010000072.1 GCA_903958915.1 uncultured beta proteobacterium | reverse complement strand
GTGGATTTGGCAAAGAACGTCATCCAGGTTCATGCTGTGGATGCGGCTGAAAAAGTTGTCACCAACAAAGCCTTGCAGCGCGACAAGTTCATGCTCTGGTGTGCTCAATTGCCACCAGGGTGCCTGATTGCCATGGAAGCCAGCTCCAGCGCCCACCATTGGGCTCGCAAGCTGGTGGCCTTAGGGCTGGATGCGCGCATCATTGCCGCCCATCTGGTGGAGCCCTACCGACTGCAAGGCAAGAGTGGCAAGAACGATGCCAATGATGCAGCCGCCATTTGCGAAGCCGCATCGCGTCCAACCATGCGCTTTGTCGCCATCAAAACCATCGCCCAGCAGGGCATGCTCAGTGTGCACCGTCTGCGCGAGGGCTTGAAAGAAGAGCGCACGGCCTGCACCAACCGCATTCGCGGCATTCTGGCCGAATTTGGTTTGGTGTTCTCCCAAAGTTCCAAGGTGTTGCGTGAGCACTTGAGTGCGGTGATTGAAGACGCCAGCAATGAGATCGCTGGCATAGCCCGACTGGTCATTGAGCGTGCGCAGTCGCAGTGGGATGAACTTGATGCCCACATCGAATGGTGTGATGAGCGCATAGCCGCGCACATCAAGCAAGACGAGCATGCCAAGCAGGCCACCGAGCTTCTGGGCGTGGGTCCGATCACCGCTTCGGCCGTAGTGGCCACCGTGGGCGACTTCAAGCAATTCAAGAACGGTGCGCAGTTTGGGGCATGGTTGGGGCTTGTGCCAAAGCAGAACTCCAGCGGTGGCAAGAGCAATCTGGGCTCCATCACCAAGCGCGGTGACATGTATGTGCGCATGCTGCTGATCCAGGGTGCAAGGGCTTCGGTTCTGACAGCCCACCGCAGAGATGATCCGATCTCCAAGTGGGCGCATCAGTTGCGCGAGAAGTCGGGCTGGCAGAAGGCGGCAGTCGCTCTAGCCAACAAAAACGCCCGAATCCTGTGGGCAATATTTGTGCGAGGCAGGGCGTTTGACGCGCGCCATGTCAGCGTGAAGCCAAGTATGGCTGTTGCCCCAGCTTAGCGAAGCGCTGGCCCGAAAGAATTTTGTTACTCTCTCCTTTGCAAGACGTGAATTCGAAGATGCAGTAAACAGGTCAGACCGGCGGCGGGCAAACTCGACTAAATCTGTGTGGCACACAATTGGTTTGTGATCACGAACACGGAATGGAGTCCTGCCGAGCGGTTCGTATCTGGGGTCGTATCCGCCTTGTGCGAAATACAACAAACCCGTCTGTAGATGTGCAGTCTGTTCCAAGTTTTATAGCGGCTTCAAATCACGCAAATGCAGGAATATCGTTTATCAAGGAAGAAAACCCAAGCCAGAAAACCTCTGCTTGACTATTTGTGAAGTCCCTGTAGATGATTTAGAAATGGAATGAAGCCACCATTACCCAGTCAGTGTTATTGATCCCCTCGGGGCTGTCCAGAGTGATTCACCCGAGGCCCACGGCCATGGCAAGATCCTGGGCGGCGGCATGGTTGGCACGCATGCGGGCGACATGATCGGCGAGATCGCACTGGCCATCGAGATGGGCGCCGACGCGGTGGACATTGGCAAGACCATCCATCCGCATCCCACGCTTGGAGAATCCATTGGCATGGCGGCAGAGATTGCGCACGGGTCCTGTACGGACGTGCCTCCGGCGCGGAAGTAAAGAAAGGCTACTGGATTACCGCTGAAACGCTACAAATTCAGTAGCTGGCCGCGCAGATTCCGTGAGGGCTGCGTGGCTTTTTTACTGCAATGCCTGCAACACAGCAGCAGGATTTCGGTCAATCACGTTGAGTAAAACAAGCGAGGCACCGCTGGGTGAACGGTCGCCGCGCTCCCAATGGCGCAACGTCGCGACTGAGAACCCGAAGCGGGCTGCAAACTGTTCTTGGGTCAGGCTCAGGCGCTCGCGCAGGCTGGATACGTCTACCGCGTGAGGTTGATACAGCTTGATCCCTTCTTCGGCTTTACGGCCTTTGGATTTCGCGTGTGCAATGGCCTCGTTCAGGCCCTGCTTAATGCTATCGAATGCGCGTGCCATAAGTGCTCCTTTCAGGATTCCAGCCAGATTTGAACCAGCAGTTCCACCAGTTCGGCCAATTCATTGCGTTCAGCTTTGCTGATGTTGGCCCGTTCGTTCTTTGCGAATAGGGTGAGCAGGTACAGAGGCATCATGTCACTGTGAACGTAATAGATCACCCGCACTCCACCTGACTTTCCCTGAGCGCCCCGTCCCCAACGCAGTTTGCGCACACCGCCAGTGCCTTCCATCAGATCGCCCGCCTTGGGGTGCGCTGCCAAATAGTTGACGATGTCCAAGCGTTCTGCGGCACTGATCAGCTTTTCGGCACGGCGAATGTATTCGGGCAGTTCGGCTATCGTCAACATCGGTCAATTGTAATCCAATGGATTATTTTCACCGGAACATTCATAGAGACTCACGACAGCGCCGCACTCGCGCGAGTGCTGGCACCAAATTCGTCGCTGAAGGCTGCCGTGGTGGCCATGGCTACAGTTGCTCAAGCGATACCGGGTCAGCCTGCGCAACGCTATTGGCTCTGTCGACGGTGCATTTCCATACCGACCCCGAAGTCGCCTGGGTGGGCCTGACCGAAGACCAGGCCAAGGCACAAGGCATCAAGGTCAAGAAGGGTCTGTTCTCCTGGACGGCATCGGGCCGCGCGATCGCGAATGGTCGCGGCGAAGGCGTCACCAAACTGCTGTTCGACGATTCACCCGAGGCCCACGGCCACGCCAAGATCCTGGGCGGCGGCATGGTCGGCACCCACGCGGGTGACATGATTGGCGAGATTGCATTAGCCATCGAGATGGGCGCAGACGCCGTTGACATCGGCAAGACCATTCATCAGCACCCCACGCTGGGCGAGAGCATCGGCATGGCGGCGGAGGTGGCGCATGGCAGTTGCACGGATGTGCCGCCCGCGCGCAAGTAAACCTACCAGAGACCAAACACTAGGCAGACACCTGCCGCACCAAACTGCGGGTCATTGCGCAAAGCCTGCACTCCAGCAACACAGGGGTGGCTCGCGTCGGACAAACCACGACGGTAGCGGCCACGCCTGCAGCGCTGGTGGCGTCCGAGCGCCCAGCGCATGACCTGTGGGCGGTATTGATCGCCCGCATTTACGATGTGTTCCCGCTGCTATCCACAGTTGGATGACGGGGGCATAGCGAGTCTGACAATCTGCACCAGCTAAAGGCTTCTAGAAGCCCAATAGCCGTGCCATACTTGGTTTGAACCGCACACACTACGGGCTACTGAAAGCAGTTGAAATGACACTTACATACCAAGTAGGCACCTGGCCTTTATGAATTCTGCTCGAAGAGCTATTGGTTTTATAGCATTTGCCACTTTGCACTTGGTTCAGCACTTGCGGGTGTCTCTGTTCCTGGTCGGCGCATTCGTGAGCGGCGCGGTTAGCGCTGCAACCTACACGCTGCCCGGAACCCTACCGGCTGGTTGCACATCTTCTTCCAGCACAGCGGTCACCTGCCCGAGCCTGAGCCTTGCATGGGCCGACAACATTGTGGTGAGCAACGCCAACCTGACCCTCACCGTCACCAATGCCCTGAGCTTTGGCGGCAACAACAGCATCAACACTGCCAGCAGCGTCAGCGGTTTCAAGATCAACGCCAAAACCGTCAGTGCGACCAACAACATCACCCTCAGGGGTGACATTGCCGCCACCAACACGCTCACCTTGAGCAGCAATACCAATGTCATCACCGGCAACATCACCGCAGGCGGCACCACCAGCGTGGGCGGCAG
>CAJBVC010000071.1 GCA_903958915.1 uncultured beta proteobacterium | reverse complement strand
GTGGGGCAAAGCACGGGTGGCTTTACCGATTGCCTGTTGCAACACGGAGCGCGCTACGTGGTGGGGGTGGATGTTGGCACAGACCAACTGCACCCGCAGTTGCGTGACGACCCCCGCGTACTGTGCGTCGAAGGCCTCAACGCGCGTGCCCTGGATGCTTCTGATTTGATAGCTGCTCACGCTGATTCTGCGAGCGCTGGCGTGCAATTTGACTCTGAAGTTGAAACTGAAAACGGTTTTGAGCCAGCGTTTGACCTGATCGTGGCGGACCTTTCCTTCATCTCGCAAACACTGGTGCTGCCCGCTGTCGTGCAACTGTTGAAGCCCGGTGGCACGCTGCTCACCCTGGTGAAACCCCAGTTCGAGTTGCAGCCAGGCCAAGTGGGCAAGGGCGGCATTGTCAGGGACGATGCCATGTACGCCGTGGTTGAGCAGCGGCTGCGCGATGCCTGCACAACACTGGGGTTGGTGGTTGCCGCGTGGTTTGATTCGCCCATCGAAGGGGGTGATGGAAATCGCGAATTTTTCATCTGTGCGAAGCACAAAAAGTAGAGCTAAATATGACTGACTCCGCTCGTCTCCCGATCAGCTTCGAGTTCTTCCCGCCCAAGACGCCCGAGGGTGTAGAGAAACTGCGACTGGTCCGTCAAAAGCTGTATGCCCTGAAGCCCGAGTTCTGTTCCGTCACGTTTGGAGCCGGTGGTTCGACGCAGGAAGGTACCTTCAGCGCGGTAAGCGCCATTCTGTCGGAAGGCGTGCCGGCGGTCTCGCATATCTCCTGTGTGGGCGCAACCCACGCCGCCGTGCGCGAGCAACTCGCAACGCTCAAGGCGATGGGTGTCAAGCGCCTGGTGACCCTACGCGGTGATCTGCCGAGCGGCTACGGCCTGGGGGGGGAATTCCACTATGCCAGCGATCTGGTGGCCTTCATCCGTGCGGAAACCGGCGACTACTTTCGTATCGAGGTGGCGGCGTACCCTGAAGTGCATCCGCAGGCAAAGTCTCCCGCAACTGACATCCAGGCCTTCGCCACCAAGGTGCGCGCCGGGGCCAACTCGGCCATTACCCAATATTTCTACAATGCCGACGCCTACTTTCGTTTTGTGGAAGAGGTTGATGCCTTGGGGCTGAATGTTCCGGTGGTGCCAGGCATCATGCCGATCGCCAGTTCCACCCAACTGATGCGTTTCTCAGATGCCTGCGGTGCCGAGATTCCACGCTGGATTCGACTGCGCTTGCAGAGTTTTGGTGACGACACGCAGTCCATCAAGGCGTTCGGCCTGGATGTGGTGACCGACTTGTGCGAGCAACTGCGGGCGGGCGGCGCGCCGGCGCTGCATTTTTACACCATGAACCAGAGTGTCGCGGTGACTGCTTTGTGTGAGCGGCTGGGTTTAGGGGCATAGGTTTTCGCGTTCGCCCGCCCACAAGACGAAACGTGGGGCGGCTCATGGTGCCAAACGCGCACAAATCGCCGCCCCTCGCTTCGCCTTGCGGGCTTGGGAAATGGCGAATCTATACCGTAAGCCTAACTTCCACTGTCAAGGCTGGAGGTGGCATGACTGTCCTGTTTCAGCAGTGCCACCATTTGCGGCAAAGCATCTTTCAATGCGGCTTTAAGGGTGTGCGGCGGGTTGATGATGAATACGCCGCTAGCCGGTAAACCGGGGCGCACAACCTCACCCTCGTTGTCCTTCAAAAGTTTGCTGGACTTTACGGTG
>CAJBVC010000070.1 GCA_903958915.1 uncultured beta proteobacterium | reverse complement strand
GTTGTAGGCCTCCGAGAAGGTCTGCATGTGGTGCGATGGGTCGGTTGCCAGCACGACAGCGTCCACCAGCACACCGGGCACCTTGACCTGGCGCGGGTGCAGGCTGCCGCGGTCCGCGATGCGCTCGACCTGAGCGATCACAATGCCCCCAGAGTTACGGGCCGCCATGGCAATGGCAAGCGCTTCCAGCGTGAGCGCCTCGCGCTCCATCGTCAGGTTGCCATCGGCGTCTGCGGTGGTCGCGCGAATGATGCCCACTGAAATCGGAAACGCCTTGTAAAACAGGCATTCCTTGCCGTCGATTTCCATCAGCCGCACCAATTCCTCGGTGGTGCGGGCATTGATCTTGCCGCCACCCCAGCGTGGATCCACAAACGTGTCGATGCCCACACTGGTGAGTGTCCCTGGCTTGCCGGCAGCGATATCGCGAAAGAGGTGTGAGATCACGCCCTGCGGCAGGTTGTACGCCTCGATTTCATTGTCAACGGCTAACTTCTGCAGGGCCGGGACCAGACCCCAGTGCCCTCCAATCACACGCTTGACCAACCCGGTGTGGCCCAGGTGGTTGAGTCCACGCTCGGCGCCGTCACCCTGGCCGGCGGCGTACACCAGTGTCAGGTTGCGCGGCAAGCCGGTTCCGGTTTCCAGCCTGCTGCTCAAAAATCGTTGCTCCAGGGCGACAGCTATGGACTCTGCAAAACCGATTCCGACAAAACCGCCGGTGGCCAGCGTGTCGCCATCATGAATCAGCCGTACCGCCTCAATGGCGCTCACCACCTTGTTGCGGCGGGCACCGTGTTGCGAAGATTCGTTGAAATGGGTGTGCATGCGTTGACTCTGGTGTTGTTCCTGCCATCTTCGTCCATATTGGCCTGTTGTCGCTACCGGGGAAACCACGATACCGTGCGGCCGCTACGCGGGGTGGACTGCTCGTTAACATAGGGGCTTCTTCAACTGCCGCCATTGGCGCAAATTACTGAATTCTCGATATGAAAAAACTTCTTGCTTGGGTGGTGTTGACCTTGAGTTTGCTGGTGGCTGGGTGTGGCGGCGGCGGTTCCGGCACTGCCGCACCCGCTGGGCCGACTGCGTTGCAAGTGACCGATACTGCGATTGGAAACGGTGCGGTCGCCGCAGCAGGCAATCTGGTCACAGTGCATTACTCGGGCTGGCTGTATGACGCCACGGCAGCCAATTTCCGGGGTGCATTGTTTGACTCATCGGTTGGCAAATCCCCGTTTCAATTCAAGCTCGGCGCGGGTCAGGTGATTGCGGGCTGGGACCAGGGCGTGGCCGGCATGCGCGTAGGTGGAACGCGTACGCTCATCATTCCCAGTAGCATGGGCTACGGGGCGTCCGGGGTGCCAGGAGTCATTCCGCCCAATGCCGCACTGGTATTCAACGTCGAGGTGTTGGCGGTTCAGTAGCACATTGCCGTGTCGTCGGACGCGTTAAGAATTCAGTAATGAAGTGACGGTACGATCGGCAGCATAGGCGCAAAGCCAGCCGGTTCATACGGGGTGATGAATCTCTTTTTCACCATTCCCATGCGCAAGACACTGTCCCGTTTCACTTCCAGCTTTGCCGCCCTCCTGAGCGAACGCAATACGATTGTTGATATCGATGGTCGTTTGGAGGGAATTCGTGAAGCCATGCTCGACGCCCTGATGGAACTCGATGGAGATCATGGCAGTGGCGTATGGTCCAAAATTGGCGGGGCGCCAGAGGTGCAAACTCTCTGGTATCTGCGTAGCGAAGTCATGGCGCTACTGGCGTCCCACGCCGGTGAGCGCATGGCTCGGGAAAAACTCGACTCCATCACCGAACTGTTTCGGGGGGTGGTCCCCGACAACCAGATGCCGTTGACGCGCCGTTTCAAACGGTAGATCGAACGAAAGCAAAACTCGGTCACTGGAGTTGCTGCGCACCAATTGCGACTAGAAAATTCATTCTGGAGCGGGCGATGGGAATCGAACCCACGTTATTTGCTTGGGAAGCAAGAGTCCTACCATTGAACGACGCCCGCGAAGCCGCCATTCTAGTCGGTTGACAGCGCCGTCCTATTTCAGAATGTCACCAATGCAGATGTACTTTACTTCCAGGTAGTCGTCCATGCCGAAGTGCGAGCCTTCACGGCCCAGACCGGATTGCTTGACGCCGCCAAAGGGCACGTGCTCGGTGGCCAGAATGCCCACATTGACACCGACCATGCCGTATTCGAGTGCTTCACCCACACGGTAGATGCGCCCGATGTCGCGGCTGTAAAAGTAGCTGGCCAGGCCGAACTCAGTGGCGTTGGCTGCGTCAATGGCTTCCTGTTCAGTGCTGAACTTGAATACCGGGGCGAACGGGCCAAAGGTTTCTTCCTTGGCGCACAGCATGTCGGCGGTGGCATCAGCCATCACGGTAGGCTCGAAAAACTGGCCGCTCATGCGTTTTCCGCCAACCGTCAAACGGGCTCCTTTGGCAAGCGCATCCTGCACATGCCGCTCCACTTTTTGTAGCGCAGCTTCTTCAATCAGGGGCCCCTGGTTGACGCCTTCTTCAAAGCCATTGCCCACCTTGGCCGTGCGCACCTTGGCCGAAAACTTCTCGACGAACTGGTCGTAAACCCCGTTTTGCACATACAGGCGGTTGGAGCAGACGCAGGTTTGGCCCGCATTGCGATACTTGCTGGCAAAAGCCCCTTCGACGGCACTGTCGATGTCAGCATCGTCAAACACGATAAAGGGCGCGTTGCCACCCAGTTCAAGCGACATTTTCTTGATGGTGGGGGCACTTTGTGCCATCAGGATGCGGCCCACCTCCGTGCTGCCGGTAAAGCTGATGTGGCGCACCGTGTCGCTGGCGCAGATCACCTTGCCGATGGCTATGGAGTTGTCTGCGTCGGCGCTCAAAATGTTGAGTACGCCTGCCGGAATGCCGGCGCGCATGGCCAACTCGGCCGCCGCCAGGGCGGTCAGGGGCGTCAATTCGGCGGGTTTGATGATCACCGGGCAACCAGCTGCCAACGCCGGTGCCACTTTGCGGGTGATCATGGCCAAAGGGAAATTCCACGGGGTGATGGCGGCACACACGCCAATCGGTTGCTTCAAAATCATCAGGCGGCGGTTGTTGTCAAATTGCGGCAAGGTTTCGCCATTGACGCGCTTGGCTTCTTCCGCAAACCACTCGACAAAGCTGGCGCCATACGCCACTTCGCCTTTGGCCTCAGGCAGGGGCTTGCCTTGTTCGGCGGTCATCATGCGGCCCAGGTCATCCTGGTTCGCCATCAGCAAATCGAACCACTTGCGCAGGATGATGCTGCGCTCCTTGCCGGTCTTGGCTTTCCATGCGGGCCAGGCAGCGTTGGCAGCGGCGATGGCGGCTTCTGCGTCTTTCGGCTCCATATTGGCTACGTCGGCGAGTTTTTGGCCCGTGGCGGGGTCCAACACATCGAAACGGCTGCTGCCTGCGATCCATTGCCCGTTGATCAGCGCGTCGGTTTTGAACAGGCTGGGATCCTTGAGGAGTGACAGGGGAGAAGGGTTCGCAAGCATGGCAATGGCTCCTGAAAAGCTGCGGGGTGTTGCTACCGTAGGGCACGGCGCAAGTGCAAAAGCCCGAGATTAGCCTGTTTTTTGGCGTCCACCTGCGCCGCCTGCGACTTTCACGGTGGTACCACTTAAAATCAGAGGCTGCCTGCACAGCCTTCGCCGTGCATCGACACAGCCCAACTTCAGAGCCAATTCACACCATGAGTACACCTGCCGTCACCGTTGCCGACATTCGCAAGACCTTTCTGGATTTCTTTGCCTCCAAAGGGCACACCGTGGTGGCCAGCAGTTCCCTGGTGCCAGGGAACGATCCGACCCTGATGTTCACGAATTCCGGCATGGTGCAGTTCAAGGACGTTTTTCTGGGGTCGGACAAACGCTCGTACGTACGTGCAGCGTCGGTTCAGGCCTGCCTTCGTGCGGGTGGCAAGCACAACGACCTGGAAAATGTGGGTTACACCGCACGCCACCATACGTTTTTCGAGATGCTGGGCAACTGGAGCTTTGGCGACTACTTCAAACGCGAGTCGTTGATGTGGGCCTGGGAACTGCTCACCGAGGTGTACAAGCTGCCCGCTGACAAATTGTGGGCCACTGTGTATATCGATGACGACGAGGCCTACGATATCTGGACCAAGGACATTGGGCTGCCAGCAGACCGGGTGGTGCGCATCGGTGACAACAAGGGCGCCAAATACGCCTCCGACAACTTCTGGATGATGGCGGACACCGGCCCGTGCGGCCCGTGTTCCGAGATTTTTTACGATCACGGCCCGCACATCGCGGGCGGCCCTCCCGGCAGCCCGGAGCAGGACGGGGACCGCTACATCGAGATCTGGAACAACGTGTTCATGCAGTTTGACATGCAGGAAGACGGGTCGGTGAAGCCCTTGCCGGCGCCGTGCGTGGACACCGGCATGGGCCTGGAGCGCCTGGCAGCCATCCTGCAACACCGGCACAGCAACTACGAAATTGACCTGTTTGAAAAGTTGATTGCCGCCGCCTCGCGCGAGACCGGCTGCACAGACCTGGAGAACAAGAGCCTGCGCGTGATTGCGGACCACATTCGCGCCACCGCCTTCCTGGTGAGTGACGGCGTGATCCCGGGCAACGAGGGCCGGGGCTATGTGCAGCGCCGCATCATCCGACGCGCCATCCGCCACGGTTACAAGCTGGGCAAGAAGACACCGTTTTTCCACAAGCTGGTGGCCGATCTGGTCATGGTGATGGGCGAGGCCTATCCCAACCTGGCTACGCAGCAGGCACGCATTACCGAGATCCTGCGCGTGGAGGAAGAGCGTTTCTTCGAGACGCTGGCCCACGGTATGGAGATACTGGACGCCGCCTTGGCCGATGGCTCCAAGCTGCTGCCCGGGGATGTGGCGTTCAAGCTGCACGACACCTACGGTTTTCCGCTGGATTTGTCTGCCGACGTCTGCCGTGAGAACGGCGTGGAAGTGGACGAGGCCGGCTTTCACGCAGCGATGGACCGCCAGAAGGCCCAGGGCAGGGCGGCGGGCAAGTTCAGAATGGACAAAGCATTGGAGTACGGTGCCCATGCAAACCGGTTTGTGGGCTATGACCACCTCACTTTTGCTACGAATATCGTAGCGCTTTACGCTGATGGTACGCCGGTTGAAGAGCTATTGGCAGGTCAAAATGGGGTGGTGGTACTGGACTCCACACCGTTCTATTCGGAAAGCGGTGGCCAGGTGGGTGATCAGGGTGCAGTCTTCAGCGACCACGCGCTGTTCATGGTTCAAGACACCCAAAAGATCAAGGCCGATGTTTTTGGACATCACGGAACGGTCACGACCGGGACCGTCAAGGTGGGCGATCTGGTGACCGCCCACGTCGATGCGCCTGTGCGCGCCTCGACCACCCGCAACCACTCGGCAACACACCTGATGCACAAGGCGTTGCGCGAGGTGTTGGGCGACCATGTGCAGCAAAAGGGCAGCCAGGTCAACGCCGACCGTACGCGTTTTGACTTTGCGCACCACGCTCCGGTGACCGACGAGCAGATGCACGAGATCGAGTTTCGCGTCAATGCCGAGGTGATGGCCAATGCCGCAACACAGGCGCGTGTAATGGATATTGAATCGGCGCAAAAGACCGGGGCCATGATGCTTTTCGGCGAAAAGTACGGGGAAACGGTGCGCGTGCTCGATATCGGCTCCAGCCGCGAGTTGTGTGGCGGCACCCATGTGCAGCGCACCGGCGACATTGGACTGTTCAAGATCGTGGGGGAAAGCGGTGTGGCCGCAGGCATTCGACGGTTGGAGGCAGTGACGGGACAGAACGCACTGGGCTATCTGCAGTACCTCGAAGACACCCTGGCGGCAACAGCGCAGACACTCAAGGCGCCGGTGGCCGAAGTCACCGACCGGCTGAGCCAGGTCGTGGCGCACGCCAGGGCGCTGGAGAAGGAAGTCGCGGCGCTGAAAGGAAAATTGGCCTCCGCCCAGGGTGACGAAATGCTCAGCCAGGCGATCGACCTGGGTGGAGTGAAGCTGCTGGTAGCGCGGCTCGACGGTGCAGACACCAAAACCTTGCGCGAAACCATGGACAAGCTCAAGGACAAACTCAAGACGGCGGTCATTGTGCTGGGTGTGGTGGACGGCGACAAGGTGCAACTCGCCGCCGGGGTGACTCCCGATACCGTCGCCCGGGTCAAAGCCGGTGAATTGGTCAATTTTGTGGCGCAGCAGCTGGGTGGCAAGGGTGGCGGCAAGCCCGACATGGCGATGGCTGGTGGTACCGAGCCCGCCAAGCTTGCTGCAGCCTTGGACAGTGTGCAGGCCTGGGTTGTCTCCAAACTCTAGGGTGCTACGACTTTAATAGCTGGTTACGCATGCTGCGCGGGCGCTACAGGCCTTTTTTGCTTGAGAAGTTCTGCAGGCGCTGGGCCAGCCCGTGTATGCCGCTTACGGACGAGGCTGGTGGCGCTGTGCCCTCGGCGCAGGACGTGATCAGCCGCTGTAAGGTTTCAATGTGTGGGGTCAAGGTGCCAAAGAACAGCGGCGTAAGACCGCTGGCAATGAGCAGCGTGGGAAAGTTCTCGACCTCTATCGGATCGACCAGATCGGCTTCGTCTTCAATGTCAATCCACAGGAAGCGGACCTCAGGAAACTGGCGTTCAAGCTGCAGAAAAGCGCTCTGGTAGGTTCCACAGGTTCCACACCAGGTGGCACACAGGCACGCCACTACCAGGGCTGATTCGGATGGGTTGGTTTGGCTTTGCATCACGGAATGATCGCAGAAGAGCCAGCATAAGTTGCAAGTACGAAAATGCCTCCTGCATAATCTTCACACTTCGAAGGAAAAAAGCATGACACAACAACACATCAAGCGTATTGCCATCTGTACCGGTGGCGGCGACGCGCCGGGCCTCAACGCCGTGATTCGATCTGTCGTAATTGCCGCCGCTAATCGGGGCTGGGAATGCTACGGCATCCGTGACGGCTTCAACGGCATACTGTTTCCCGAGCGTTATGAAGACGGTGTATTTCGTCTTACACGCAAACACGTGCGCAACATCGGTCACCTCGGTGGCACCATGCTGGGGTCCACCAACAAGGGCAATCCGCTGCATTTTCCAATTCATATGCCCGACGGTTCGACCCGCGAAATTGACCGATCCGACGAAATTCTGGAGTACTTTGGCAAGAAAGAAATCGATGCGCTGGTGTCCGTGGGTGGTGACGGATCGCTGACCATTGCCCATGCCCTGCACCTGAAGGGCCTGAAAGTGGTGGGGGTGCCCAAGACCATCGACAACGACCTCGACAAGACGATGACGACGTTCGGCTTCGACACGGCTGTGGCGTTTGCCACCGAGTGTATTGACCGCCTGCACAGCACCGCCGACAGCCACCAGCGGGTGATGGTGGTAGAAGTGATGGGGCGCTATGCGGGCTGGATTGCACTGCACTCC
>CAJBVC010000069.1 GCA_903958915.1 uncultured beta proteobacterium | reverse complement strand
GACTCGGTGCGCTTTTACACCAAGCGCAAGACGATTACCCAGCGCTGGCCGAGCGCGGGGGTGAGGGAGGGAACGGTGTTTAGTTTTCCGAGCAGCAGGTAGACAAAGCGCAGGCAGAAATAGCCCCGTTAGCTGTCCCTGCCATGCACCCTGCCCCTGAGTCGCCCCGACCCGGCGCGATAGCCGCACCGTGGCTGCCTTTGCTGACGCTGGTCAGCGCATTTGCGCTCAGCCAGGCGTTTCGCACCGTCACGGCCATGATGGCGACGGGTTTGCAGCAGGATTTCGGCTTGTCGACGCAGTCGCTGGGCTTCTTCGCGGCGACCTTTGCTTTTTCCTTTGGGTTGAGTCAGTTCGTCGTTGGCGTGGCGCTGGATTACTACGGGCTGCGCCGCACCTGGCTCTGCACTTTTCCGCTGGCCATCGTGGGCGCCGTCGCCTCCGCATTGGCGCCAAACTATGCCGTCCTGGTGCTGGGTCAGGCATTGATCGGCATTGGGTGCGCACCGGCATTTGTCGTGTGTACGCTCTTCATTGCAAGACGCTTTCCGGTGCACCGCTTCGCCGCCGTGTCCGGGTTGGCGATGGGCCTGGGTGGCCTGGGCCTGGTGTTCACCGGCACGCCATTGGCCTGGCTCATTGACGCG
This sequence comes from uncultured beta proteobacterium, assembly GCA_903958915.1. Lineage (GTDB taxonomy): Bacteria > Pseudomonadota > Gammaproteobacteria > Burkholderiales > Burkholderiaceae_C > Allorhodoferax. Next base: position 1,817 of record CAJBVC010000069.1, on the reverse strand, counting down.
ACTTCCTGGCGCATGGGCTTTGCTGTCCTGGCGCTGCTGGCCTGCGTTTCATGGCTGCTGGTGCGCTGGCAAATGCACGAGGGTCTGGCACCCACGCAGAACCGCCCAACCAGCCTGGTGCAAGCATTGAGCGGCTTTGGCACACTGTTTTTGTTGCCACAAACCTGGGGCATTCTGGCGCTTGCAATGGTCAATTACGCATCGTTCCTGACCCTGCGGGGTCTCTGGCTCGGGCCTTTGCTGATGAGTCGCCACGACATGCCCCTGGTGCAGACGGGCCACATCGCGTTGGTGGTTTCGTTGTTGTCGCTTGGCACGCCCGCATTGTTTGGGCATTTTGATCCGGGTCCGGCACGACGAAGGCAGTGGATCGTGGGCGCTGCACTGGCCATGGTGGCGGTTTTTGTGCTGATGGCGTTACTGCCCCTGGTCTGGGTGGACATCGGCGGCATGGTGGCGCTGGCGGTGATCTCCGGCGCCGGCATTCTGCAGTACGCCAACGTGCGCGCTTCCTACAGTGCCGAAATGAGCGGTCGCGCCATGTCGGTCTTCACCATGGCCATGTTTCTGGGCGCGGCCGTCGTGCAGAGTCTGAGCGGCCTGGCGGCGTCCGGGTTCCAGGCCCGGGGCCACGACCCCTATGCGGGTGTGTTGATGAGCGTCGCACTACTGCTGGTGCTGGGTACGCTGGCTTTTCGTTTCCTGCCTTTGGCGAAGCAACAACAACACGGATGAATTGGAAACGGAATAAGTGCTGCGACGGTTGCAAGCAGCCAGCAAAGCCCTGAGCGCAGTCTGGACGGCATCCACCACGGGAGCGTCGATGAAAAATGCCTTTTTCTTCTCGTTGTAGACCACATTGGCTGAACCTTCAGGCGTGCAGGCACAATGCAGCACCATGAATAACACCATTTTCCAGTTTGGCGAGAAGCTTCCCGAGTACGGTGTTCCGGTGCTCAATGAGCGGGCGGTGCGGGCCAGCGCCGGCATACTGTTCTTCTTTGCGATGGTGACCTTCATGAATGCCTGGCTGGTGGGCAACTTTCAGCCCACGCGGGTGTTCGTGGTGGCATTTCTGGTGGACTTCAGCATCCGCATCTTTGTCAATCCACGGTATGCACCCAGCCTGATCGTGGGGCAGTGGGCCGTGCGCCGGCAGGTGCCGGAGTACGTGGGTGCGCCGCAGAAACGGTTTGCATGGGCCATAGGCTTTGCGCTGGCGCTGTCCATGCTGTATCTGATGGTGCTCAACAGCGTGGTCGGCCCCATCAACATGCTGGTATGCGGCCTGTGCCTGCTCTTGCTGTTCTTCGAAACCGCATTTGGCATCTGCATTGGCTGCAAGGTCTATAACCTGTTCAACAAGGAGCAGGCGCAACTCTGCCCCGGCGGTGTGTGTGCACTGCCTGCGGATAAGGCTTCACCGGTGCGATGGTTTGAGGCAGTCATCCTGCTGGCGTTCGTGGTGCTGATCGGCGCAGCCGCGCAGTGGATCAATCACACAGCACCAAGTGCGCCAGCTGCAACTCCGCATGGGTCGATGCCAAAAACACAGGGGCCGATGGATCCCGCTGAAGCCGAGCGCTGCAAGGTGCCTGCATTTGCCAAAGCCATGGGCCACGAAGACAAGTGGAAGCAGCATAACAACTGCCTGTGAGGGGTGTGGCCTTCCCTTGCAACGCGCATAGCGCGCCGGCACGAAGTGCTCGCCTTACCCCGGCAACAAGCCAGCGTGCCCCAGGTTAAAGCGGTTGCACACCTGTAGCAGGCGGGCGGCCTGGTCGCGCAGACTTTCGGCGGCGGCGGCGGATTGCTCT
>CAJBVC010000068.1 GCA_903958915.1 uncultured beta proteobacterium | reverse complement strand
CCACGCGACCAAAAAGCGGTCAAATCGGCCGCGGACACGATGCGCGCCAACCCCGGCCTGGACATTGGCACCGTCATCACCGAACTCGGTGTCGGCGAGGCGCTGATCAGCCTGCTTGACGAAAAGGGACGCCCCACGGTCACCGAGCGGGTCTACGTGCTGCCTCCGTCCAGTCAGATTGGTCCCATCACGGCGCAGCAACGCCAGGCCTTGCTGGATTCCTCCATCGTCGCCAATGTGTATGAGAAGGTGGTTGATCGGGAATCGGCCTTTGAAGCCATCAAGGGGCGCACGCAGCAAAAGCTTGCCGCTTCACCGGGCGCAGCGCCCTCCTCCGCGCCCGGGCAAACCCCAGGCCGGTCGGGTGGCGCACCTTCAGCAGAGGCACCGCCGGCACCGGAGCGCGGCATTCTGGATGGCCTCGGTGATTTGATGGGCGGTGGTGCCCGCCGCACCCGCGCCAGCGCTGGCGAGCAGATGATCAAGAGCGCCGCCAGTTCCATTGGCCGCGAAGTGGGCCGCCAGATCATTCGCGGTGTGCTGGGTAGCATTTTTGGTGGATCGCGCCGCTAGCGCTATTTCAGGCGCACGAAGGTCCATTGGCCGATTTCTGTGCTGGGAAAGCCGCAACATCCATGCGCTTTCGCCTTTCGCCCTCAACTGCAACTGCTGCGGTACAAAAGTGCGCTAGAGTTTGTCAATCCTGAGACAGCTTTTTTTCATTCTGTTCAACATCTCCCATGACACCCATCAACCCGCAAGCCCGCTCCAATGTCCACCTGATTGACCACCCCCTGGTGCAACACAAACTGACCCTGATGCGCAAAAAGGAAGCCAGCACCAACAGCTTCCGACGTCTGCTCAATGAGTTGTCCAGCCTGATGGCCTATGAAGTCACGCGAGACATGACAACGCAGGATGTGCAGATTGAAACGCCGCTGGAGAAAATGACGGCCAAGATGATTGATGGCAAGAAGCTGGTTTTTGTGTCCATCTTGCGCGCCGGCAACGGCATTCTGGATGGCGTGCTCTCGGTGGTACCGGGTGCAAGGGTCGGACACATCGGCCTGTACCGCGACCCGGCCACGCTGCAGGCGGTGGAGTACTACTTCAAGATGCCCAAAAACATGGAAGAACGCGATGTAATCGTGGTCGACCCGATGCTGGCCACCGGCAACTCAGCTGCTGCGGCAGTGACACGCCTGAAGGTCTGCAAACCCAAGTCGATCAAGTTCCTGTGCCTGCTGACCTGCCCGGAGGGCATCAACACGATGCACCAGTTACACCCAGATGTGCAGATCTACACCGCCGCCATCGACCGTGAGCTCAATGACCACGGCTATATCCTGCCGGGCCTGGGCGATGCGGGCGACCGCATCTTTGGAACCCAGTAATTCCATTTCCGAATCGATCTGGAAATGAAGATCATCCGTTACCTCAACGCGGCACGATAAAGACCGCCTTCTCGGATAATTTTCCAGGCATATCCTGGGCCGTGATTTCGAAGTGGATCGGGTGCGAGCCCGGTTCGGCAGCCCCAAACGGGATTTGCACATTCACCGGCACCCAGCGCGACAGGGTCGACTCCAGCGTGACATCGGGGTCCGACATGATTGTCATGCCTGGAATTCCCTGCACGGTAATGCGAAAGCGTTGTGTGGACTCGGTGGCGTTCATCACTTGCAGTCGGAACACATTTTCGATTTTGCCACCCTCTACTTCGCGGGCCAGAACGCCCCGGTCGCGCACCACGTCCACCTTGAAAGGAATGCGTGTTGCCAGACTCACCGCCATGGCCAGCACCACAGAGCCCAGAATACCGGAGTAAATCAGCACACGGGGGCGCAACACATGGCGCCAAGTCTGCGCACGTGTCCAATGCTGTGCCACTGCATTCTCAGTGGAATACTTGACCAGACCCCGCGGGTAGCCGACCTTGTCCATGACCGTATCGCACACGTCCGCACATGCTCCGCAGCCAATGCACTCGTATTGCAGACCGTTACGGATATCAATGCCGGTGGGGCACACCTGGATGCACAAACTGCAGTCAATACAGGCGCCGAGATTGAGCGCGGTCGGATCGGCCTTTTTGGAGCGTGCACCACGCGGCTCGCCACGCTCGGCATCGTAGGCAACGATCAGCGTGTCCTTGTCGAACATGGCGCTTTGAAAGCGGGCGTAGGGGCACATGTACTTGCACACCTGCTCGCGCATAAATCCTGCGTTGCCGTAGGTGGCAAAGCCGTAGAAAAACACCCAGAATGT
>CAJBVC010000067.1 GCA_903958915.1 uncultured beta proteobacterium | reverse complement strand
TCTGACTACAAACGCGCTTTGCAGCACTCCAGGTGCGAAACCGGAATTCTGATCACCTTTGGTGGCAAACCGGTACAGCGCAGCCGCATAGATTCCTGCAAGTGTGCTGTGCACCAGGAAAGTCAGCAGCACGGCCACGATCAGCAGTGCGATCGCCAGCAGAACCAACGCCACATTTCCGGCGATTGCCATCACGATCGTGAGAGCCACCCCGACAACGACGACAAGTACCTGTATCAAGGTGAATGCGACCCCTAGCCCGGCCTGGCCCACCAGGTTCTCGCCCCAGGTGTGCTTGAGGATCCTGCCACTTTCCTTGATGGCATCAATCGGCCCGATGTCCTTTGCCACCAACACCGGTACCACCAGATAAGTCGCAATGGACCAACCGACACCCAGCAAACCGACAACGATTCTGCCGATGAAACCAACACGCTCCTGCAGCATGCGAAGCAGCAGGCCCACCGTTGCGGCGGTCAACGCATACCCCAGAATCACGCCCACCTTGGACCTGGCAATCCGCAGACCGTCGGCAACCGTGGGGTCGCCGCCCTCCAACCGAATCATGGCGGCACCGACCAATGCAGCGTTGAAGAAGAAGATCACGAAATACTGCGACAGGTAAAACAGGAACGCGATGGCGTACCCCGCAACCGAGGAAATCTGTAGATCCTTCGCGGACGGTCCTTGCCAGAGGTAGACGCCGATAACCGGCAGTGCGAAGCTTGCCAACACGGCCAACATGGCCAGACCGGAGATCAACGGGAAGACCAGCAACTCCTTGTCGGCTCTGAGCACCGCGGCACTGGCTTTGACCAATTCCCAACTGCGCGACAGGCGTTCAAACATGGACCGACTCCTTGTGGGGTAATAAATGCGCCATTATGTTGCTGTTGACACCGTGTCCTTGGGCAATGGCAATGGCCGAGGCGCATCCAGCGGGTGGAGGCCTATTTTTGGGGTGTAAAAGATTTGTTCAGAATCTCGAGCACGGCGTGCAGGTCTTCGATGGGTACCTGGCCGGGTGCGGAGGCTGCCGCACCCACGGCGAAACTCATGGCCGAGCCGCAGGTCCAGCCAAACAGCCGGGTCAGCGTTCCATAGGCGCCCATCGACATGCTGATCAGGGGAATGTCGAGCTTCTGGCTGGATTCGAGCGTGGCCGACAGCACCGTCAACACATCTTCGAGGCGCTGCGGCATCACCGCCACCTTGGCAATGTCACCGCCCAGACTCTGCGCCAACGTGAATTTGGCACACAACTCTGCTTGGGTGGGGGTAGCTTGAAAATTGTGGAACGACAGCACCAGCTGGATGCCATTGGCGTTGGACTGCGCTCGTACCTGGGCAATGTGGGCAGGGTCATTGGCCATTTCGTAATCGATCAGTTCAATGGTTCGGCTCTCCATCACCGCGGCGTATAGGGCCAGCACCGCTGTTTCGTCGAGTGCAATTTTCTCGCCCCCTTCGCGGATGGAGCGGCGGGTAAACAGGACCGGTATGCCGCCTGCAGCGTTGCGGATGCCGCTTGCTAGCGCAATAACTTCGGCATGGTTGCCAATACCTTCAAAGAAATCGACCCGCCATTCCAGCAGGTCCGGCTTCTTCTGCGCTACCTGTTGTACCTCGGCCAGCACGGCATCACGCGTACGCCCCACCAGAGGCGTGCAGACGATGGGCATCTTCGCCGTGGCGGCAGTCTGGCCGGGAAGTACGATGGGTTTGCCTGCATGCATGGTGGATTCTCCGAAAGTCATTGGCTCCGAATTTAGCAGGCACGGCACAATGGCTGGTTCCACGGAGTCGTACCCATGAGTCTTGTCCAACTGCTCATACGCCAGGCGCGTCTGCACCCGCAGCGTCCCACCATCTTCAACGGCACCATGCTGCACGCTACCACCGGGCAATGGGCTGCCCGCAGCGCTGGGGTGGCGCAGCGTTTGCGTGAAGCTGGCCTGGTGGAGGGCGACCGCATTCTGCTGTTCATGCGCAACCATCCGCGCTACCTGGAAGTGATGTGGGCCGCCTGGTGGGCCGGACTGGTGGTGGTGCCCGTGAACGCCAAACTGCATACGCGCGAGGCCGAGTGGATCGTGGCCAACTCCGGCGCACGCGTAGGGTTTGTGACGGTGGATGTGGCCAGCGTTCCCCTGCAGGGGCTGGAGCAGCAGATCGACATCGAGAGCGCTGCGGCCGACGCCGTTTTTGCGCCGGTGCCCGATGCATTTGCCGTGCCTCCGGCGCAGCGCGATCCGGGTGACCTGGCATGGCTGTTTTACACCAGTGGTACCACGGGCCGTCCCAAGGGCGTGATGCTGACCCACCGCAACCTCATGACCATGGGCTTGACCTACCCGGTCGATGTGGACCCGATCACACCCCAGGATGCCATGGTGTACGCCGCACCCATGTCCCACGGCGCCGGCATTTACGCCATTCCGCATTTGATGGCCGGCGCCCGGCATGTGGTGCCAGCCTCCGGTGGTGTCGAGCCCGCCGAATTGTTTGAACTCGGTCGCACCCTGGGGCCGCTATCGACCTTTGCTGCGCCCACCATCGTCAAGCGACTGGTCGACTTTGCCGAGACATCCGGGCTGTCGGCAGAACAATGTGCCGCATCGTTCAAGACCATCGTTTACGGAGGCGCACCGATGTACGTGGCCGACATTCAGCGCGCTCTGCGGGTGATGGGCCCGCGCTTTGTGCAGATTTACGGTCAGGGTGAGACACCGATGGTGGGCACGGCCCTGTCGCGTTCGCATTTGGCCGACACGGCCCACCCGCGCTATCTGGTGCGCATTGCCTCGGTGGGCGTGGCGCAGACGCCGGTGCAGATTCGCATTGCCAGCGCCGCTGGAGAGGAACTGCCACTGGGAGAGATTGGCGAGGTGCTGGTGCAGGGTGACAGTGTGATGGTCGGTTACTGGGGCGACGCGGATGCTAGCGCTGCCGCCCTGCGCGGTGGCCGGCTGTTCACGGGTGACGTCGGTTGCCTGGATGCCGACGGTTTTCTGACCCTCAAGGACCGCAGCAAAGACCTCATCATCAGCGGCGGCTCCAATATCTACCCGCGCGAAGTGGAGGAAGCCCTGCTGACCGCCCCGGGTGTCGCGGAAGTGGCGGTGGTGGGTGCTTTTGATACCGAGTGGGGCGAAGTGGTGGTGGCGTTTGTCGTGCAGCAGTCT
>CAJBVC010000066.1 GCA_903958915.1 uncultured beta proteobacterium | reverse complement strand
GCAACTGCTGGTCGGTCGAGACATCCACCACAGTAACGCTGGCGCGTGGCAACTTGGCCGAGCGCAGCAACTCGCGCAGCATCAGCGCGCCCAGCGGTCCGCTTTCCACGCCAATACGCTTGCCAGCGAGGTCCGCCAGCGTGCGCGTGCCAGGCATGGCCATCACCACATCACCACCTTCAGACACATCAAACACCAGCGCCACCGTGAGCGGCACGCCGGTGGCGCGCACCCGCAGCACCTCGTCCAGCGTCAAACAGGCCGCATCCACCTTGCCGGTTGCCATCAGCATCGACGACTCGGCCAGGCCCTTGGTCTCAAACAACAGGACCGATTCGGGCAGGTAGCGAAAGCCCATGGCCAGCCGCAAGGTCTCGAACCCGATCCAGGGATTGATGGCCACTTTCAGGCGTGCAGGCGGCGCACACGCACCCAGCCCGGTAGCGGCCAGGGCAACACCCCACTGGCCGGCATGCACGAACAGGCTGCGGCGTTTCATGTCAGAGACTGTAGGCCGTCCTGCGCAAGAGTGAAATGAGGTTGATACCTGAGTTTGGTGGGCGAAACACCTGAGATGCGAAATCGCTATCAATTGAATAGCTGATCACGCTTGTGGCGTGTGCGTTGAAGCCACTTTTTCTTGCCAAAAATCTGGTGCGAACCGGCTGTGTCCGGAGTTGCTACGTTGACTAACCGGTTCGAAGTTCAGCGAGAAGTTGCGCCAGGGAGCTGTGGTTCTCACAAATAGTCTTTGAAATCCCCTACTCGAACCCTTACCATTACGACGAGTTTTGACAAGGAAATGACCATGGGACAGTTCGATCGCATTACCCAACAACCTGATGTGATGGGCGGCAAAGCCTGCATTCGTGGAATGCGGGTTACGGTCAGCATGGTGGTGAGCCAAATCGGTGCCGGGCATGGCATCGATGAAGTTCTCGTTGACTACCCTTACCTTGAAAGAGAAGACATCATGCAGGCGCTACGTTATGCGGCCTGGCGTGCCGAAGAGCGTGAGGTTGTGCTGGCCGCTGCATGAAACTGCTCGTCGACATGAACCTGTCACCGCGATGGGTTGAGACCTTTTCCCGTGCGGGCATTGAGGCTGTGCATTGGTCAAGTCTCGGAGTGGCCAACGCCCCCGATTCAGAAATCATGGCTTTGAGGCAAATGGCGACTGAGCTGGAGAACGGAGCTTTATTGATCATTGACCCCGTCCGTACTCGCCTGCGCGTGCTTCCACTGCAATTGCGTAGTTGATGAGCACCTCATTCGGTTATGCCCGTGCTGCTCACCGGACCAGAGAACGAAAGAGTCAGTTGACACTCAGTCTTGGCCCGCAAGGCAAATGTGGGCAATACCTGAGTTTGAAGAGCGAAGTACCGGAGATTCAGATTCGCTATCAAAAAAGTAGCTAGCTACGCTTGTCTGGCAAGCGCAAAAGCCATTTTTCTTTACCAGAGTCTGGGGTGTGCGTGGCCTACATCCTGAGTTGCCCCATGATTTCCCGGGGTATCGCGGTCAGGGACACCGTGCGCTCCACGCCGCCGCGTTTGATGGCCTCCTTGGGCATGCCAAAGACCACGCAGCTCTCTTCGTCCTGCGCCAGCGTGTGGGCGCCTGCGGTGCGCATCTCGGCCAGGCCGGCGGCGCCATCATCGCCCATGCCGGTCATGATCACCCCCAGCGCATTGGCGCCAGCACATTTAGCCACCGAGCGAAACAGCACGTCTACGGATGGGCGGTGCCGGTTGACCAGCGGGCCATCCATCACCTCCACGTAATACTGCGCGCCGGTGCGCCGCAGCAGCATGTGTTTGCCGCCCGGCGCAATCAGGGCACGCCCGGGGATGACGCGGTCGTTGTTCTTGGCCTCACGCACTTCGATCTGGCACAGGCTGTTGAGGCGGTTGGCAAACTCGGCGGTAAATTTTTCCGGCATGTGCTGCACAATCACAATGCCCGGCGTCACCCGGGGCAAGGCGGTCAGCACCACTTCCAGTGCCTGCGTGCCGCCGGTGGAGGTACCCAGTGCCACCACACGCTCGGTGGTCTGGATCATGGCGGTATGGTGGTCAGCCGCGGCCATGATCACATCCGCAGTGTTCTTCTCCCGCACCGGCAAAGGAATAGACTTCTTCACCT